>JBCBKZ010000700.1:0-3298 GCA_038520955.1 Bacteroidota bacterium
AAATGATATGAAGGCACTCACGCTTTCCAGTATTGAAGCTGCTAAATCCCTGATTCAATAAACAATACAAATGAAAAACCTCTTGTGGCTTGGTCTCCTTATTCTTGCGATAGGGATAGGTGCTTGTGATGAATCCCCTCAGCAGGAGGAACTACCCATCATGGGGCAACCCAGCATAGTGGATGGGGATACCATTCCCTTCGCATTGCCGGCTTTTTCTCTGATGAATCAGGATAGCACCGTCATAAATAATGAAAGCCTGAAAGGAAAGGTGTTTGTAAGTGATTTCTTCTTTACATCCTGTCCCACTATTTGCCCAAGAATGAAGGCGCAAATGCTGCGTATTCAGAAAGAGTTTATGGATGACGACAGAGTAGTCCTTGTTTCTCATACCATAGATCCCCGTTTTGATCAGGTTCCTGTATTGAGTGTGTATGCTGACAGACTGGGAATAGACTCAGAAAAGTGGCACTTACTTACAGGAGATAAGGATGAAATCTATGATTTGGCTCGATCATACATGATCACTGCTCTGGAAGACTCTACTGCACCGGGTGGATATGCACATAGTGGAGCCTTTATACTGGTAGATCAGAAACAGCACATCAGAGGTTTTTATGATGGTACCATCCCTGATGATGTAGATAACCTCATGGGAGACATCCTCACCTTATTAGATTAAGAGAATCCCATCATCCCTAAGCTCAGCACGTATCTAAAATGGTCATGGCCTCTGTTAATCCTTGGCGCTATTTGGGTTATGGTAACCTTTGGGGGCCGACAATCCCAACCGGTAGGCAAGGCTATATATGACATAAACTGCCTGAACTGCCATCAGGAGAATGGACAAGGGCTTGGTTCCCTCATTCCTGCCATTAATGATCCCCAGCGTCTTCAACAGATTAGAGAAGATATTCCCTGCCTGATTAGACAAGGTAGAGGAGGAGAGGATTCACTGGCTTTTCATTACATGCCTGCACACCCCCAGTTGTCAGAGGTCCAAATCATGCATATTACTAACTACCTGCTAAGTCAGTGGGGAGAGAATGAAGTCCCTTACAATATCAAAGAGGTAAGAACTCAGTTGGATAGCTGTCCTTCCCAATCCCGTAAGTCTACAAGTGGATCCTGACCAAAGGAATCATGCTGTAAAAAGCCTAATAACAAGCTGGCTGCATAAGAAGGTGCCCATAGCTTCCCCTCTTCTTTTAACTGAATGAACCTGTCTAACAAAGGGAAATCCTCTTTCTTCTGCGAACGTATGAGGGCCTGCATATCCGTGGCTATAACCCCGGGTGCAAGGGACACTATGCTACCAGGGTGAGCCGCATCTTTTTGTTCTACAGCTACGCAAGTGCTATATCTGTCTACCGCTGCCTTAGAAGCACAATACACGCTCCATGCTGGATAGTCTTTTCGCCCGGCTCCGGAGGATACATTCAGTATTCTTTTATCAATAGCAGCTGTTGCCGTTTTCTCCAAGAACCATTCACAAAACGTAATGACAGCATCTACATTCAGCCTGAGAGAACTTCTCATGCTGGAAATTCTGTCCTTATGTCCAGCCAATCCTATAGGAGAAAGACTGGCGGCATTATTCACCAGATGAATGGCAGTAGCGCTAGTAACATCAATATGCTCCCACAGCTGTTGTAAACAGCTATCTACTTGCTGGGGCTTCCCAAGGTCTGCTGCCAGGAAATGATAGGCAGAGGTAGCGGTAGAAGCTAATTTCTCACTCTCAGAACGGGAAATACACCACACATGATCGTATGCAGTGAGCGCTTCTGTTGCTATGGCTTCTCCTAGTCCCTTGGAGGCACCGGTAATGATAAGATGTCTCATGTCGTTTATGCCCTTTCGAATTCCAGCCTTTGACCTGCCAGCTCAGTGGTGAAGCTCCCCTGGTCGTAACTCAGGTGCCCGTTGATCCATGTACGCATGACTTGAGACTGGAAGGTTTGTCCCTCAAAGGGAGACCAGCCACACTTATATAGCACATTACTTTTCTCAACTTTCCAGGACTTATTCATATGAACCTGAACTAAGTCTGCTGCATAGCCTTCTCTGATGTATCCTCTGTTAGCCAGTTGGAAGCAAACAGCCGGTGCATGGGCCATTTTTTCCACCACTTTTTCCAGTGTGAATACGCCCTGGTGTACCATTTCCAACATGGTGACCAATGCATGCTGGACGAGGGGGCCGCCAGAAGGAGCTTTGGTGTATACATTACTTTTCTCGCTCATGGTGTGTGGGGCATGGTCTGTAGCTACTACATCTATGACACCTGAGATAACGGCTTGCCTGATGGCATCCCTGTCTTCCACTCGCTTAACGGCAGGGTTCCACTTAATGAAGGTCTGTTTCTCTTTGTAGTCTTCCTGCTTAAACCAGAGGTGGTGTATGCAAGCTTCAGAAGTGATCCTCTTTTCTCCCAGAGGCAAGGGAGAGTCAAACAGGCTTAATTCTTTTGCTGTAGATATATGGAGAATGTGTAGACGGGTGTTGTGTTTTTTTGCCAGTGCTACCGCTTCACTTGAGGAGGCATAGCAAGCTTCTTCACTACGAATAACGGGGTGTAATTCTACAGGGATATCATCTCCGTATTTCTCTATATGCTTGGCGAGGTTCTCTCTGATGATTCCTTCCTTTTCACAATGGGTAGCTATGAGTATAGGGACCTGGCTGAACAGACCTTCCAGCGTACTGTAGTTGTCCACCAGCATGTTTCCGGTGGAGGAACCCATGAAGATTTTCACCCCGCACACCCTGTTAGGATCTGTTTTAAGTACCTCTTCCAGGTTGTCGTTAGATGCCCCCATAAAGAAGGAAAAGTTGGCCATGGAAGCTTCTGCAGCCCGCAGGTATTTCTGTTCCAGCAGCTCTTGCGTCAGGGACTGAGGCTTGGTATTGGGCATTTCCATATAGGAAGTGATGCCTCCAGCTACAGCTGCTCTGGATTCTGTGAGAATTTCTCCTTTATGAATGAGACCAGGCTCTCTGAAATGCACCTGATCATCTACGGCACCGGGGAGGAGGTAGGTGCCTTCTTCGCTTAGATCTATAACATCATCTGCAGGTAGGCTGAGATCATCCCCTATCTGTTCAATGATTCCATCCTTGATGTAGAGGTCCTTGCGACTGATCTGACCTTCGTTGACTATTTGGGCATGCTTGAGTAAGCTTGTAGGCATATAGGATATAATTTGAGTGAGAGTTTTCCGTAATTCTCAAGTAAATGTAAATGCCTGCAAAATGAAAATAGAATGTGTTCTGGAAGAAGAAGATTTTTTGGCGT
>JBCBKZ010000701.1:0-3290 GCA_038520955.1 Bacteroidota bacterium
TGGGCACTCAACTATCTGCTCATGTATATAAGATCCGGCTAGCCATAAAAAGTAAAGGAAAAGGTAAGAGTGGGGGTGCGAGAGTGATCAGCTATGTAGATATTCTTACCATAGAAGAATCAGATGTTTATTTGCTTACAATCTATGATAAGTCAGAATTTGAAAATATTTCAGATAAAAAGTTAAAAGAACTTATTCAAAGAATTGAAGACGATCTTTCTGAACTTTAGTCTATGGCATAAAAAAGAATTAGGCAATGAAAGCCTTCAAATTGAAGCCACATGAAGTAAAGGCACTTATCCCGGAAATGGGAGGATGTTTTGCTGCAGATAAAATCACGGTTGAAGGGATGAAAGTGGGCTATATGTATAGAGAACAACCTGATTTTGACTCTGACAGTGGATGGAGGTTCTTTTCAGGCACAGAGAGCCAAGCCTACGTAGATAATTCAGGTAATACATCCTTTTTTAGCGTTAACACAATCGCCAACTACGACCCAGCCATTATCCCGTATCTTGATAGCCCTATTGGGTCAGAGCTTGAAAGGAGAGAGGGGGCTAAAGGTTTTAAAGAAATCTAATATCCTCACAACCCCATATTCCCTTCTGTCAGTCCCTGTTTCATAAACCAGTCTGCCAGTTCATGCGCATTGCCTACCCTTGCATGATGTAAGAGGGTAAAGCCATGTGCCCCTTTGGAACTTAGGAGGGAGGGATAAGCCTCTATGATAGGAATGACCAGGTCTTTTCTTCCTAGCATAGCCAGGGTAAACAGGCTTGGCCTTGCCCCCTGCTGGATGAGATAGTTAGCTATTTCTTTTCTCCCTAAGTGGCTGGCTCCTTCCAAAGCCGTTTCAAAGTCTCCATTTCCCCAATCCCAGGTAGCATAGTTTAGGGTAGGACGTTCTTTTAACATCAGTTTGACCTTCTCTAAATCACCATGGCCAGCTCTAACAAATTCTTCTACTAGTTCTGGTGGAAGAGGTTCTTTATCTTTTTGGGGAGATCTATATGAGCTAAAAAGAACTGCTGAAGCTCCCAAACTTAGGCGGGAAAGAAAGTTTTTGCGATTCATAGAGTTGTAAGTAGTTAAGGTAAGATACTATGTTTGTGCTTCATTCAGGCATAAATTTCGCTCTTTTACTTTGTTTCATGGACAAAATGTAATTTGTCTGCCCGAGATTGAAAGAGAAACATGAAAGGTATCATTCTAGCCGGTGGATCCGGTACCCGACTATATCCCCTTACCATAGCTGTCAGTAAGCAGCTGGTTCCTATATATGATAAGCCCATGATCTACTATCCCTTATCCACGCTCATGATGACAGGGATAAGGGAGATTCTCATTATTTCTACTCCCAGAGATATTGGGCGCTTTCAGGACTTGTTAGGTGATGGTTCTCGCCTTGGATGCAAGTTTGTGTACAGAGAACAGCCTAATCCAGAAGGCCTGGCACAAGCATTCATTATTGGAGAAGAATTTCTGGCAGGAGATGACGCCGCCCTTATCTTGGGAGACAACATCTTTTATGGAACTAATCTGGCTGAAACCCTCAGACACGCTCGTACACAGGTAAGTAATCAGGGCGGCGGCGTGGTATTCGCCTATCATGTGTCTAATCCCAAGGCCTATGGGGTAGTGGAGTTTGATAAGGCAGGGAAAGTGGTTAGCATAGAAGAAAAGCCTGATCATCCTAAATCTTCTTTCGCCGTTCCCGGTATCTACTTCTATGATAGGGAGGTAGTGAGAATAGCCAAAAACCTTAAGCCCTCCCCTCGTGGTGAGTTAGAAATCACAGATGTCAATAAAGTCTATCTGGAACAGGGTAAACTTAACGTTTCCATTATGGAAAGAGGAACGGCCTGGCTGGATACAGGTACGCATGAGTCGCTCATGTCAGCGGGTTCATTTGTACAGATCATAGAAGAGAGGCAAGGGCTGAAAGTAGGCTGTATAGAAGAAATTGCCTACCGTCAAGGGTATATAGATGCTGCCCAACTTACCACAATTGCAGAGCCTTTAAAGAAAAGTGGCTACGGAAACTACCTAATGAACCTCCTTTCTGAAAATTGAGGTAGGCCGAAATTTTGTGCTAATAGGGCTAAATTGTAGTTTTAGCACAAAGACCTTATGAGAGGATTAATTCTCAAGTCCTTTTAGAGGCCTAAAGCATTGCCTATCTAGTATATATGTCAAAGACTAAACCAACTAGTCCACCTCCTGCCTGGCGCAAGCCTTTACTGGAACATGGAGGAATTATCATCGGATTTCTCATCATTCTTGCCATTTATTTCAAACCCGTTTGGGAAGGGCAGGTCATCAATCAGTCTGATATTCTCGGCTATAAAGGAATGGCCAAGGAGCTGATTGATTACAGGGAAGCGAACAATGGGAAAGAAGCCCTCTGGACCAACAGCATGTTCGGAGGAATGCCAGCCTATCAGATAAGTGTCAGATACTACAATAATGTGATTCGCTATCTGGATAAGGCTTTCACCTTTGGGCTACCACGTCCGGTGAACTACATCTTCTTGATGTTTCTAGGATTCTACTTTATGTTGGTTCTACTAGATGTGAATCCCTATCTCAGTGGATTGGGGGCCATGGCCTTTGCCTTGTCTTCCTATTTCTTTGTCATTATGGAGGCGGGGCATACCTCTAAAGCTAATGCGATTGCCTATATGGCGCCCATCGTGGCGGGAATACTACTGGCGTATCGAGGGAAGTATATACTAGGAGGGGCTATTACGGCCTTATTTCTGGCACTGGAAATCAATGCTAACCACTACCAGATGACGTATTATCTGGGATTGGTGGTTCTTATACTGGGGATAGTCTATTTAGTAGATGCTATCCAGCAAAAGACCTTACCTAATTTTGCGAAAGCTACGGGCATACTGTTCTTGGCGCTCTTTCTAGCCATAGGTCCCAACATAGGGAGAATGTGGACCACCTATGAGTATGGGTCTGTAACCATGCGGGGACCATCAGAGCTTACTACTGATGATATAGGGAATGATGGCTTGGATAGGGAGTATGCCCTTAGGTATAGTTATGGAATTACAGAAACCCTTACCCTACTGGTGCCTAATCTTTATGGGGGGGCTTCTACCACATCATTAGATAGAGAAAGTGAGGTATATAAAGAATTAAGGAAAAATTTTGGTCAGCAAGGGACAAATATAGCCAGAGGATTCCCTACCTACTGGGGAGACCAGCCGCCTACTTCCGGCCCTGTGTATGTAGGTGCTATTGTCTGTTTCCTTTTTATTCTGGGACTGCTTTGGGTT
>JBCBKZ010000702.1:0-3285 GCA_038520955.1 Bacteroidota bacterium
CCAGTTGTTCTGAGGAATTTTATAAGGAAGAATAGCCAGATCATAGGTGGAGAATGAAATGAAGTCTTCAAAGAAAAAGTCCGTCTGTGGCGGTAAACTTTCTATGATCCCACTTACGGTTACTCTCAAACTATCTCCGTAAAGAATTTCTCTCCCTATGCCTTCAATGGCATTGTCAAGCCCGAAGTAATTCCTTGCCTTCTCTTCTGTTAACACTACCTGAAAAGGAGAAGCCAGCGAACTTTCAGGATTTCCAGCTATCCATTTATAGGAAGAAAATAGGTCAAAATAAGCAGGGTCAGCAAAAATGATGTCTGTCTGAAATCCCAGGTCCTTATTTTCATTCAGGCTGTCGGGTATATAGGCTTTGGAGGTGAAGGTAAAGAAGTGTGCCACCTCTTCTACCTGGGGAAGTGTTCTTTTTATTTCAGGCGGTAGCCCTGTTTGTATACCGCTATTAGTCCCTTCAAAGGAACCACTAAATGAAGTATAGACCCTGTGTATTCTGTCAGAATCCGGATGGAAAGTATCAAAGCCCATTTCATAATTCACCAGGCTGAATATGCATATACAGGCAGAAACGCCTATGGCCAACCCCATAACATTGATGATAGAATGGAGCTTGTTTCTCAGAAGGGACCTGAATCCTATCTTTAACCAGGTTCTTAACATGAGGGTGTTGCTTAGAGGTGTTATTTATTCATTTCTTAAAGAATCTACGGGATCAGCCATAGCCGCTTTCATGCTCTGTAGGCCTACCGTTCCAGCTGCGATGATCACTGCGATGAAACCGGCAAGCAGGAATACCCACCACTCAATATCTACCCTATAGGCAAAGTTCTCCAGCCAATTACTAGCAATGTACCAGGCAATAGGGGAAGCAATGATGATGGCGATAGCGACCAGCTTGAGAAAATCCTGAGAGAATAGGGCAACAATGTTCTGAACGGAGGCACCCAAAATCTTTCTGATGCCGATCTCCTTGGTCCGTTGACGGGCGATAAAGGAAACCAGCCCAAACAGTCCTAAAGCAGAAATAAAAATGGCCAGGAGAGAAGCGTTGGTAAATAGCTTACCGAGGCGTTGCTCAGACTCATACTGCCTGGCGAAGGTTTCATCCAGGAATTCATACTGGAATGGATTACCTGGGAATGCCTCTGTATATAGCTCTTCCAGTTGGCTGATGTTATCAGAGAAATTATCCATTCCCATTTCCAGGGTAAAGTAGCCACTGTTTCTTCCAGGGAGAAAGATCATAGGGTTTATCTGATATTTTAGGGAATAATGATGGTAGTCTTGAACCACACCTATGATTTCCCATCTTCCAAACTCTCCCCATTTTACCAATTCTCCCAGAGCCTCTGAAGGATCATTGAACCCCATTTGTTTCAAGGCCGACTCATTTAGCAGCATTTTCTCCGCCCCCCAGTTCTTGATAACTTCCTGGGTAGTGAAAACCCTTCCATCCAGCAGGTTAATCTCATAGGTATCCACAAAGTTTTCATCAATGAAGAACATGCTATAGCTCTTATCTTCATCATCTTTCTGTCCATCTTCCCGGGCAAATCCAACAGCAGAAAAATTATATCCTTTTCCCGGCAGGTTACCGGAAGCGCTATATTTCTTGACAAAGGGTATTGTTTCTAATTGGTCCCTGAACCACTGACGTTGCTGCGCAAATTTCTCGCTGGTGACGTCCGGCCCTTTTATAGCTACTCTCTGGTCAGTAGCCAAGCCCATGTCTCTGCTATTCAGGAGGCGTAATTGTTGGGACAGAATAAGGGTACAGGTAATCAGGGCAATAGAAATGACAAACTGAGAAATCACCAATCCTTTTCTCACCCAAACCCCTTTGGTAGAACTGATGAATCTCCCTTGTAAAATTTCAGTTGGCATATAGGCACTCAATCCAAAGGCTACATAAGCCCCGGCGAATAGTGTCCCTGTCAGAATTGTCAGTAGCCCGATCCAGAAGAAAGAGCTGCTGAAAAATACACCGTAGTCGGTCTGCCCATCTATCAGCTGGTTAAAAGCTGGTTGAACAAATGGGATGATGATTACCGCAATGACGGAGGCCAGAATGGTCAGCACAAGGGTTTCCAGCAAATAATGGAGAACCAATTGGTTTCTGGTAGCCCCTACTACTTTTCTGATCCCTACTTCCTTGGCTCTTTGAAGAGACTGAGCAGTTGAAAGATTGATATAGTTAAACCAGGCAATGGCGAGAATGAGCATAGCTACAATGAAGAGAAAGGTAGCCAGTTTTCTATTGCCAAAAGTAGGGAGAGGATCATTTAAGGAGGTCCCCATATGAATATCCTTAATTGCTTGAAGGGTAATGGTTACGTTTTCGCCTGGTCTGTTTTCTACTATCCATTCATTTACTTTTTCATGAAAGGCGTCCGCCATAGAGGGGTCCGAAAACTCCACTATTATTCCTGCAAAGCCATTGTCAAATCCATCCGGATCTGCCCAATCATTTCCATCCCGGCCTTCATCTGTAGCCAGGGTTTCCAAAGAGAGGTATATATTGGTTTGTATGTCTGAATTAGATGGTGGGTCAGAAACCACTCCCCTGACCTGATAGTCCTGTGTCCCAAATTGATTGCTCAAGCTAAAACGCTGTCCTACCACATCTATGCTCCCATAGTATTTTTCAGCTACAGACTTACTGATAATGGCAGTATTAGGTCCCGAAAGATTAAGGTCTCCCTGGGTAGCCTCTATGCTCATCATAGGGAAAAAGGAGGGATCCACGTAAGCTGTGTAGATTTCTCTAAAGAATTTCTCCCCGAACTCATCCTGAACGCCAAATACCCCATCTCCCACCCCTAACAGCACCCTGGCAGCATGTTCTACAAAGGGAAACTGAGACTCAAGAAAGGGTCCGTAACCTGGAGGGAGGCCTGTATAGAAATCCTCTGTGCCTGTTTCTGCTGCCACCATGCGATATACCCTATCGCCTTTCTCATACATCTGGTTGTAACTCCATTCAAAAGCCACATAGCCCAGAATCAGAACAAAGGCAGCTAAGCCCAAGGCAAGGCCCACAATGTTGATCAGGGCTGACGTTCTGTTTTTTAGCAACTGTCTGAACGCGATAAGTAGTTGTGTCTTTATCATGGTAACAACAGATTACAGTGTATCAATTTAATTATTCGCTTCTCAAACTATCTACGGGATTCGCAGTGGCAGCTCTTACACTTTGGATGCTCACAGTGATGAGTGTGAGACCTAAAGCTAGTAAAGAGGCGATAAAGAATACCTCCCAGTTCAAGGAAACCC
>JBCBKZ010000703.1:0-3282 GCA_038520955.1 Bacteroidota bacterium
TATCTCACTATCCTCACCTCCATTCTTCCGTTTCTTTCCCAGTTCTGAGAATTTATCCTCATAAAATCCTACATCTACTTCTTCTTTCCTGTATTGATGTTTTAGGTAGTCAGTATAGAGGTACCACTTAGTTTCAAAACGGCTTAGGGGCATTACACTAACCGCCTGGAGCCTTTTCTGCTCATCATAGAAGGGATTCTTGGATTCCACTTCCCTATGCGTTCTCCTGATCCACTTGAGGGTATCTATGGCTAGCTGCTGAGAAAGGATAGGTCTGTTCTGGCAAAGGAGTTGTAAATCCTCATCTCCTAATAAGTCATCCAAGGCATCACAGAAATACCGATAATACTGATCTTCAAGCTCTGGTGGCTTCACCCAATCAAGCTGGAGTTGATTAGCCAGGTACTGAACCAGATACTTCCGGGTAGTCCTGTCCAGCAAGGTTCCAAACTCCACAAAGCGGTCAAACTCTTCTTCCAGTTTTTGATGGTCGGCCATGTTTATAGACTATGATAGGCGTACTGGATTTTTTCCAACTCCAGGCTCAGTTTATCCAGGGTGGTGGCTACTTCATTAAGGTTGGCTTTTACTATGCTGCTAAGCTCAGCCGGGACAAAGAGATTCTTCTCCAGGTCTGCTATAGGCCCTGGCTGATCTGTCTCCACCTTCTGGATGTGTTCACTGATAAAGGCTTTTAGTTTTTCTATTCTCTCATCCCAATGCTTTTCTACCAGAGCATGCGGCTTTTTAAAGATCACCTCCTTACGTTCCACCTTACTGGTTTTCAACTTATAGGCCGTTTCCTGAGAGTTAAAGGTGATATCTATTACGTGTTCAGCCGGATTTTTCTTGGCTTTGAGTCTGTGCCGTAAGGTTAGGCCTTCATCATAGATATTGATCACTTGCACTTCTTCAGACCCCAGTTTATTGAAATCAGCTATCTTCAGTAGTTCTCCCTGAAAGGGCTTGGCATCGGATAAAATCTGGTAATACTCTTCTTGTATGGGTTGTAGCTTATCCTCCGCTATTACCTTCTTGATTCGAGTTTCTTCTTCTACCTCTTCTCTTAGGGAATGAATTTCTTTTCTCAGGCTATTCAGGTTCATGGCGATGGAATAACCGTGTTTTCTAACGGTCTCACTCACCACCTCTCTGATCTTTTCTATTTGATTAGGGTGGCTCCATAAGCAGTGAACTGCCAGAAAGCAGTCCATCAGGTCCACTCCTGTTCTACCATTTAAAAAGGCCGCTGTTCTCAGCAACCTGACCAGCTTCTTCCACCTTCGATCGTAGATCCTGATAGGATCATATTCTCCGCTCCCATTTTGCTGATCGTCTACCAGTTTTTCCCTAATGATCTGTATGGTATTGAGCACTTCAGGTGGCAGATGGATTTCTTGGATATGTTCATCCCATATTTCCAGGTCGTCAGTAGATATTTTCCCTTCCTCTCTAACCTGGTCTTCCAGTAGGTCCTGGGTGTCAGTAATCATTTTCAGGAAATTCTGCTGATTTCTGATGCCACCTATCTGGTATCTCAATAACATTCTATCCCACAGAGGTTGGAAGCTCTCCTTAGTTGGGGGTAATTCATTAGAGGCTGTAATGATCCCTTTAATGTTTACCATCATTTCCTGTTCCCCATTTCTGTAGATTTTCTCATTGAGTATGGTGAGGAGTGCATTTTGGATGGCCGGGCCTGATTTCCAGATTTCATCCAGGAAGACTATATGGGCTCCGGGAAGATATTTTTCGGTTAGGCGCTCATATTTATCCTCTTCCTTCAGTTTCTTGATGGATACCGGCCCAAAGATCTCATCCGGTGTACTGAACTTACTCATCAGATACTCAAAGGATCTTCCACCTGAGAAGGCATGCTTGAGTCTCCTCGCAATCAAACTTTTCCCTACACCCGGAGGGCCTAATAAGAAAATACTCTCTCCTGCTACAGCGGATAACAGAGCGAGCTTGATCACCTCTTCTCTCTCATACATTCCACTGCATAAATCCTCTAAGAGGGTCTGGATTTTCTCCCGAATGTGTGAGGTTTTACGTTCTCCTTCTACAGTATGTGCTTCCATGATTATGTCAACCACTAAGTTCTTATCATTGTTTTTACAGTTTCAGGTACAGAAAACGTTATGCTTTTAACCAATCAACCCGATTTATTTTCCTGATACCCTGGCTCAAGCCTATCTGAGGCTTGAAGCATATAATTTATGGATGTTACCGGAAGCTGAAACATGATCCCAAAATACTATCGGTTCCTGATGGTTGTCTTGCTGACCATCATCTATAATGCATTTTTCTGGCAGAAAGAGCTGGGGATTAATGTCTTGGTTTTCAGTATTCTGATGATTGGTTCTCTACTGGCCCTGAACCCTTCAGCCAGGTCTTCCCACAATGTCTGGATTACCGCCTTTGGAACCATACTTACGGGTCTCATGGTGGTATATCACAACTCCCCTTTTTCTAAGGTCGTCCATATTTTTTCTCTCATCCTTTTTGCCGGCTTTGTCCACCAACCCAGCATGCGTTCAGTTATTTTGGCTTTGCTGGGAATTCTCAGGTCCTACTACCACATACTTAGGGATGGATTCTATAACATCTCTCACTCTCTCAGCCAAAGAAAAACCATAGGCAATATATGGGATGTCTTTAGAGCCTCCTTTCTTCCACTCAGCATCATCATCGCTTTCTTAACGGTATTTGCCTTCGCCAATCCACGCTTTGATAGCTTGATGAATAATTTAATCCTGCTATTCTCTTCTCTTTTTCAGGGCCTGAATCCGAGCAGATTATTTTTCTTCCTCTTGGGAGGGCTGCTAATTCTAGGTCTTATTTATTCTCCCAAAGAGTCTATAGAAAGTGAGCTCTCATCCGAGTTTCTTTCTTCCAGTAGGCCTTTCGATCCTAACACTGCCAGAAAAACCTACTTTACCTGGTCCCTGATATTGTTAATTGCCAATATCCTTCTCTTCCTTTACCTGATCATAGAGGCAGATTGGATTTGGATAAACTTTGAGGTACCGGAAGACTTAAGTTTACGGGCCATAGCTTTTAAAGGCCTGTTTCTGGTCATCTTCATTATCCTTCCGTCTATTTCCATTTTCATGTATCAGCTATACCGTCATAAGCATCTAATCAGATTGAAAGGAAGGTTAAGAAAATTATCCATTATCTGGCTAGTGCAGATCTGTCTTCTTCTTTTTTCTGTACAGGTCCGAATTTACAGATATATTGACTACGCAGGCATCTCTTACAAAAGGATATTTGTTCTCC
>JBCBKZ010000704.1:0-3276 GCA_038520955.1 Bacteroidota bacterium
TACTTTTTCTATATTTGAGGCCTCATTTGACTACACACATACAAGAGATACTATGAAATTACTTGCTGATAAGGTGGCTCTGGTTACGGGAGCAACAAGAGGAATAGGAAGAGCCATTGCATTGACTTTTGCAGATCAGGGAGCAGATGTAGCTTTTACCTTCAGATCTTCCGTGGAGAAAGCAGAAAGCCTAGTGAAAGAAATAGAGGCTAAAGGACAAAAAGCCTATAGCTATCAGGCAGATGCAGCAGATTTTGAAGCAACAAAACAGCTGGTGGAAGACTTAAAGTCTAAAGCTGAACGTATAGATATAGTAGTAAACAATGCCGGAATCACCGCTGATACCCTTCACATGAGAATGAGTGAAGAGCAGTGGGATAAGGTGATCAAAACCAACTTGAACAGCATCTTCTATACTACCAAAGCGGTAGAAAGGATTATGCTTAAGCAAAGAAGTGGATGTTTCATCAATATGAGTTCCGTAGTAGGTCTGCAAGGGAATGCCGGTCAGGCAAACTATGCAGCCTCTAAAGCAGGGATGATAGGATATACCAAGTCTATTGCCAGAGAGTACGGTTCCAGAAACATACGGGCCAACGTAGTAGCACCGGGCTTCATAGCTACGGAGATGACGAAAAGCCTGCCTGAAAAGGAACTAAACACTTGGTTAGAAGGTATACCTCTTAAGAGAGCCGGAAGCACACAGGATGTAGCTGATTTATGTGTATTCCTGGCCTCAGATATGTCTACTTATATTACCGGACAGGTATTTAATGTAGACGGTGGTATGGTAATGGCCTAAGGCTCTAAAGGCTGGGAGGCGCACACAAACATTAGCTCAGCTTAGTACATGACGTTAACATTTGGATACTCCCCGCTCTGGTTAATTCCAATTATTCTGATTGCTGGTGTTCTCACCTGGTATCTGTATAATGATTCGAAAGAATTTTTGTCCAGACCCTGGCGTGTGGCATTAGGAACCATCAGGTTTCTATTGCTGAGCATCATCACAGCCTTACTGTTACAGCCCCTCATCAATTATCTCAATAAGATTACCTATGCACCCATCATAGCGGTGGTGCAGGATGTATCTGAAAGTTTGGTCATCCAAAAGGACTCCTCCTTTGTGAAGGAAGAATATCCTACCCTCTTTGGTCAGCTGATCAATGGACTCAGGGAAGAAAGTGTAGACTTGGGTGTTTTTGGTTTTGCAAACGAGCTGATTCCGGATATTTCTTCAGATTCACTTTCCTTCGACAGAACAGGGACTAATGCTGCCAAGGCCCTTTCAGAGGTGCGTAAGCTTTACCAAAACCAGAACCTGGGTGCCATAGTCATGATCTCGGATGGCATCACTACTGCTGGAAAGAATCCTCTCTACGAAGCTCAGAATTTTACGCTTCCCGTGTACACAGTACTGTTGGGAGATACTACCCCCCAGAAAGATGTGTACATAAAGGAGGTTCTCTATAATGAAATTGGCTACCTGGAAAGCGAGATGCCCATACAGGTGAGAATAGCCGGAGAAGGCTTTGATAGAGCCAGGCTTCAGGTGAGCCTGATGGAGGGGCAGAAAACCCTGGATACTAAAACGCTCACCCTCGGGAGCAATCAAGTCCAGGGAGAAGTGAAGTTCTCCGTAACACCAGAAGAAATAGGTCTTCAACGTTACGACATCAGGGTAACTCGCTTATCTGATGAGATCACCTACAGAAATAATTCCAGAAGTATTTTTATAGATGTACTGGAAACCAGAGTGAAGATTGCTCTCTTTGCGGGTTCTCCCCATCCAGACATAGGCGCCATTAAGAAAGCCTTTGAGCGGGAAGATAGGTATGAGCTAATGGAGTTCATTCTCAAGGAACCCGGTACTTATTATGAGAAACCTACCCGAGAAGCTATCTCAGAAGCCAATCTGCTGATTCTCCATAACTTCCCTCAGAGTACGGCGGATAGATTTTGGGTAAGCCAGATTCTACAGTCCATTAAGGAAGAGAATAAGCCCTTTATGTGTTTTGTAGGGGCCTTTACGGATCTCCGTACCCTACGTCCTGTGATGGACCATATGGCCTTGGTACCTACTTCCATCTCACCCAGGAGGGAAGAAGTAACTATGCAGTTTCTCCCTGCATACCAGCGACACTCCACCTATACCTTCAGTGATACCTGGCTAAAGTGGGCCAACTCTTCTCCCCCTCTCTACCAGAACAGATCTGAGTGGGTTCCAAAAGGAAGTGCGGAAGTCATGGCCACTGCCAAGATTAAGAACATCGTCCTAGATTATCCCATCTATGCCCTTCAAAGCCAACTAGGGAAGAAGAACATGACTTTCCTGGGAGAGAATTTCTGGAGAATGCGTTCCCACAGTTATCTGGAAGTGGAAAACTTTGACCTCTTTGACCAGTGGCTGTTCAACAATGTGAAGTGGCTGATGGCGGATGATGACAGGAAGAAATTCAGTGTAAGGCCTTCCAAAAAGCTGTTCTCAGGAGATGAGCCTGCTACCTTCAAGGGCCAGGCCTATGATGATAGCTACAACCCACTGGAAGGAGTAGAAATCAAAATGACCCTCCAAATTCCTGATGGGACAGAGGAAGAGCTCTTTTTAAGTGAGGTAAATCCAGCCCAGTACTTCCTGGAACAAAACGGACTGGCAGAAGGAACCTATACCTATGTAGCAGAAGGGAGAAAGGATAATGTGCGAATAGGTACAGACAGAGGCCAATTCTCCGTAGGAAAATCCAATGTAGAGCATTACGCTCTGACGGCAGATAAGGACCTTATGCAGCAGATAGCTCTCAGAACAGGAGGAGAGTTTATCTACGCCAAGGATCTAGCCTCTCTGCCAGAAAAGCTGACAGCCATTCCTACCTTGGTCCCGGAATCGGACTTCAAAATGACCCGGGTTACCTTTGACCACCTGGAATGGCTAATGATCCTCCTCTTGATCTTCATGACCATAGAATGGACTGTGAGGAAGTGGTTTAGTTTATCATAAATAGATACCAGTTCTAGCCTAAACTAGATTCCTTTACCAAGACTAGGTGATGAAGAACATCTTATTGTTTGTCCTTGTTATATTCATTTTTGTTGGCTTGAGGCTTTGTTTGAGGATGCCTTACTTCGGAATACCTTTTGATTCTGATGAATGGAAAAACTGGAGTGAGGGAGAAGACGATATGCCAAAAGGACGAAGATGGAAGATGGTAAATAGCCTGCTAAGAAATTATGAACTAGAAGGGATGACTGTTAATGAGATAAAGCAACTTCTTGGTT
>JBCBKZ010000705.1:0-3265 GCA_038520955.1 Bacteroidota bacterium
ATTCAGCTATCATACCTGCAGCTACAGCTTCCCCATGAAGCAGCAAAGGACCATTCTCCAAATGATAGCTTTCTATGGCGTGTCCTATGGTATGCCCAAAGTTCAGGGCTTTCCTAATTCCATGCTCAAAAGGATCTTCATGCACTATTCTCGACTTCACATCTACAGAATGCTGAATGATGGCTGCCGTATCCGTTTCCAGAGGAGAAACTTTCTTTAAAGAATGCCAGGCTTCTCCATCAGCTATCAAATGGTGCTTAATTACTTCCGCAAATCCAGAAAGAAACTGCCTTTCAGAAAGGGTCTTCAAAAACGGGGGATGGATATACACGCCTATGGGATCCAGGAATAAGCCTATGTGATTTTTAAATCCCTGAAAATCTATCCCCAGTTTACTTCCCACGCTGGAATCCACCTGAGAGAGTAAGGTAGTAGGTACTTGCACAAACTTGATCCCGCGCTTATAGGTCCCTGCCACAAATCCGCCCATGTCTCCGATTACACCTCCTCCCAAATTTACCAACACGCTTTTTCTGTCAAACTGCTCTCTGGTCAGGGTCTCCCAAATAAGTTTACAGGTATCCAGGGTTTTAAATTCTTCTCCCGGGGTAATCACACAAATGTTATGTGCAGGCAGATAAGGCTTGATGAGAGGATAACAAGCGTCCAATGTATGATCATCTACCAAAACCATCACTTTACTGGCATCTGAGATGGCTTCCTGAAAGGCTTTTAGTGCGGAATCACCAATTTCTATGGGATAGGAATTCATCGAGAATGGAATTATTAGGTTAACTTTTTATTACACCTTCCCAGACAAGTTGGGGGAGAGAGTGACTTTATGTATTTTACTCACTCACAATATTAATTAGAACTTTAATTAAACAATACTATGTCTGGACTTTTAGACGATCTAATGGGTCAAATTGGAGGAGCAGGAATGCAGAACCTGAGTCAGCAATTAGGCCTTAACCAACAGCAAACCGCTTCTGCTGTATCAGCAGCACTTCCCGTACTGCTAGGAGCCATGGCCAAGAAAACTGAAACCTCTGATGGAGCCAGCCAACTGGCCCAAGCCGTAACGGATGATGACGGTGGAATTTTAGATGACCTGGTTGGATTCTTAGGAAGTAGCAACAATAGAAATGGAGCAGACATACTTTCCAGCCTCCTAGGGGGTAAGCAAACTAATGTTGAGAGTGGAATCAGTAAGGCTACCGGTCTGGACCTGGGACAGTCTATGTCTCTTCTTCAGAACCTGGCGCCTATCTTGATGGGATTCCTGGGGAAAAAGCAAAGTCAGGAAGGATTCGGTGCCAGCGTACTGACTAATATCCTGGCCGGAGCAGTATCTCAGAAAAGTGGATCTGGTGGAGGTTCCATCATGGACATCGCCGGAGCATTTCTGGATCAGGACGGAGACGGAAGCGCCATTGATGATATTGGAGGATTGCTAGGTGGATTCCTTAAATAAAACACACATACAGATGCAATTCTGTGGCCGGGGTGTTTATTCATCCCGGTTTTTTTATGGGATTCCTTCTTATCTTTGTGGAAAGATTAACACCCACCTATGTTAAGGTTAAAAATGAAGACAGACCCGCTCTGGGTTAAGCATATTGCAGAAAGAAATATTGAGGAAATTCTCACAGACCATGCTTACTGTGAACAGAAAGCTGCCAGTACAGCTATCTCCCTCATTGTGCAGTATCCTGAACACGAGGAGTTGGTAGAAAAGATGAGCGATCTGGCCCAGGAGGAAATGGGGCACTTCAGAATGGTGCATAAGCAGATCATGCAAAGAGGGTATAAGCTGGGAAGAGAAAGAAAAGACAGCTATGTAAATGAGTTGATGAAGTTCACTAAGGTGAAGGGGAAAGGAAGGGAAGAAACCCTGGCAGACAAGTTGCTCTTTGCGGCGATGATAGAAGCCAGAAGCTGTGAGCGCTTTAAGGTACTCTCCGAAAACATAGATGATCAGGACCTGTCAACTTTCTATCATAAGCTGATGATTTCGGAAGCCAGACATTACACCATGTTCATTAAACTGGCGAAAGAGCTTTGTCCAAATGTGGACATAGATAGCAGATGGGAAGAGTTCCTTGTCTTTGAGGGAGAGGTGATTAGCCGCTACGGGAAGAAAGAAGCCATCCACGGGTAAGCCTAACTCATACAGATTAGGCAGAAATCTTACAAATAAATCACTCAAATTAGCCAGTGGTCTGAGAAGGCTTTCAGATGGGTATTTGTTTGTGTATTTTTACAGTATTGTTAGAGAAAAGAATTTAGGATTTATGGCCTCCCTACAAACTAAGCTGACATCAGCTGATGTCAAGACTTTGCTTGCAGATCGCAACTCCGGACTTGGGAACATGATGTTGATGATTGTTCTCTTCTACGTCCTCATGCCTGCCCTATTTCTGTACGTGTTCAAATTTACCTACGCTGACGTAGGAATCTATGCACTCGTAACGGGTATACTTCTGTTCGCGGCCAGCAGAGTCATCGGAAAAAAGTATGCTGATTGTAAGAAGGATCTTGAAACTGGTACTAAGATTACTGGTACTTATGAGTTAATCCATAAGCACAAGATCAGTCTTCATGGAAACAGCAAGTGTTGGTTCACCCTGAATATGGATGGCCAAAAAGACCTGAGTGTTCCTTCAGATGTTTACTACAGACTGGAAGAAGGGGACACCATTTACATTGAAATGACAGAGGCGAGTAGAAAGCTGCTGAAAGTAGAAAAAGTCGCCTGAGTTTTCTTCTCATTCGTTATGATATACCTGCAAAAGGAGGCATTTTGCCTCCTAATTTTTTTATATGCCCATCAGTAAAGACCAGATCCAGCAGATCCATATACAGCTTAGTATTCATGATCAGGACTTACTCAGAATCATGCTAAGTACATCAGGCGCTATCAACAGAATGGGGGATGGGAGCCTGGAGGATAGTTCTCCAGCATTTTTCATGGGGAGAACAGAAGAGCCTTTCTTTGAAGAACTGATGGAAGCATTCTCGGAAGACTGGTTGGTCAACACGGGAAGGTATGAGTTTGAAGACCGTACAGGGGACACAGCCCACTTTTCCATTACTCTTTCCTCGAACCATCCTTGGGTCAGTTCCACTGCCAGGGAAACCCATTCTACCAGTTCTTCAGGTGGTCCCTGAGAGGTGGTACCATAAGTAAATGCAAAGCCTGTTTCTTCCGTTTCAGAGGAAAGAGTAATGGAAAAGTGGGCTGTGTCCCCTGTACGGTCTTCAA
>JBCBKZ010000706.1:0-3264 GCA_038520955.1 Bacteroidota bacterium
GAACTGGAAGCCTATCTTTGATGATAAACCCGTTCATGCCATAGGCGCACTGGCCTTGGCTCCATCTGACCCTCAGGTAGTTTATGCCGGAACAGGGGAAGCCTTTATCCGCTCCAATGTCTCCCTTGGAAATGGCGTCTGGAAATCTAATGATGGTGGAGAAAGCTGGGAGCATACAGGACTAGATGAAACGGGTAGAATCAGCAGAATTGTGGTACATCCGACTAACCCCGATGTTGCTTATGCTACCGCCTTAGGTCATGGGTATTCTCCTCAGAAGGAAAGAGGTGTATACAGAACCATGGACGGTGGGGAAAGCTGGGAGCAGGTCCTATTTGTGGATGAAAATACAGGGGCTTCAGACCTGGTGATGGATCCTTCTAATCCGCGTATTCTCTTTGCGGGTATGTGGCAGCTCTCACTCAAAACCTGGAACCGTACCAGTGGGGGTCCAGGTAGTGGGATTTATATGTCCCGTGATGGTGGAGATACATGGAAAAAGCTGGAAGGAAAAGGCTTACCCAAAAAGCCTGTAGGAAAAATAGCTCTGGCCATGACGCCAGCCAATCCTAACCGTGTTTACGCTCAGATAGAGACAGGGGACGGCGTTCCCTATAATGGAGAAGAAACTGAAAGTGGGGAACTATGGCGTAGTGATGATAAAGGAAAGACCTGGAAGCTGGTCAACTCTAACAGAGATCTTGGAGGACGTCAGGCTTATTACACGCGTTGTGCCGCCTCACCTGATAACGCCAATGAGATCTACTTCATGTGGGCTGGATTTTCCCGAAGCATAGATGGAGGAGTAACCGCTACACCTGCCAGTCCTATGAGCCAACCTAACTGGGACCACCATGAGGCCTGGATTGATCCGATGAATGGAAACCGAATCATAGTCGTAGGGGATGGAGGGCTTTCCATTTCTCATAATCGTGGGAACTCATGGCTACGCGTCCAACTTCCCATAGCTCAGCTATACCACGTTACAACAGATACGGAGATTCCCTATAACGTATTGACAAACCGACAGGATGGTCCTTCTATGAAAGGACCCAGCCGTAGCAATGTGGCTTCATTGTTTGGACCGAGTTTTATCCCTACAGGCCTCTGGCACGACATAGGCGGGGGAGAATCCGGTTTTGCCACTGCTGATCCTACTGATCCCAATATCATCTGGTCTAGTGCCTCTGGCTATGGTCCTTTGGGAGGTATCGTAACACGTTACAATGAAGAGAACAAGCAATTCCGCCACCTGGAAGTATGGCCTGAAATGACTACTGGTCATACAGCGAAAGACGTCAAGTTTCGTTTTCAGTGGACCTTCCCCTTACTGATTTCGCCACATGACAACAACACCATCTATGTGACCAGCCAATTTGTGCACCGAACTACCAATAAGGGACAAAGCTGGGAGATCATCAGTCCAGACCTTTCGCTGAATGACAGCAGCATGCAGGGATTCTCTGGGGGCTTGACCGGGGATAATATCAATGTGGAATACATGAACGTCATTTATGCCTTTGAGGAGTCCCCTGTACAGGAGGGCGTTTTTTGGGCTGGGACTAATGACGGGCTGGTACACGTCAGTAAGGATGGAGGAGATAGTTGGACCAATGTTACCGCTAACATTCCCGGTCTGCCTGAACTAGGCGTAGTCCGTAACATAGATGCTTCCAAGTGGGACGCAGGTAAGGCCTATCTAACCATAGAGTTTCATCAGGTGGGCAACTTCAAGCCTTATGTGTACAAAACCAGTGACTATGGCCAAACCTGGACCAAAATCACCAAGGGAATAGACGAAAGCATTCTGAGTTATTGCCGAAATATCAAAGAAGACCCTGTCAGAGAAGGCATGCTTTATCTGGGTACAGAGAATAAGCTGTATGTCTCCTTTGATGATGGGGCTAACTGGCAAAGCATGATGTCCAATCTTCCCCATACGCCCATGTATTGGCTGGACATTCCTGAGCATTTCAATGACCTGGTAGTAGGAACCTACGGACGTGGTATCTGGATTTTGGATGATATTTCTCCTCTGCAACAGTTGACTGAAGAGGTAACCTCTTCTGATGCCCATCTATTCGCTCAAAAAGCTGCCTACCGATTCCGTCCGGTTACCCAAGTTATGCAGTTTTTTCCGGAAGCCTCCTTTGGTCAGGATCCTCCTCCCGGAACAGCCCTAAACTACTGGCTGGCTGAACCTAGTGATTCGGTAGAATTGTACATCACCAATGCCAGTGGTGATACCCTTAGAACTTTAACACATAAAGGCAAAAAAGGAATCAACCGTGTTTGGTGGGATTTGAAAGGAGATCCTACTACGCAGATATTGATGCGTACCAAACCTCAATATGCTGACTGGGTAGCACTGGGGAAAGACCGTACCCGCAAACCACCTCTGGTTCCTTTTTCTGTTCTGGTTCCTCCAGGAACCTACACTGTCCACCTCAATTTAACGGATCAGCAGCAAAGCATAGAGGTGAAGAAGGATCCTCATTCAGAGGGAAGTATGGCAGACATAGCTGCTCAAACAGATTTGATGCAAAAGCTATATACCGACATGAATGCGGTAGCAGAAAAGATCAATTCTATAGAAAAATTTAGACGCCAATGCCTGGACTTGGAAGCTACGCTGGCTCAATCAAGTAAACACAAAAGCTTTATAGAAAAGGTCAAAGCAGTAGATAGTGCCGCAGTAGCCCTGGAAGGAAAAATGATCCAGCTCATGTATACCGGAAAAGGGCAAGATGCCGTTCGTTATCCAGTCCGCTTGGCAGAACGAATCAACTACCTGGCAGGAACCGTGGCCACTGCTGATTTCCCTCCTACAGATGAGCAGCTAGAGGTCTATGAGATTCTTCACACTCGCTTAGAGACTTACGCTCAGGCCTATGATACTTTCATGGAAGAGCAAGTACAAGGCTTAATGAAGGAAATGCAGGAAGCTGGTATTGGCGCACTGGTACTTGAATAGCAGTTTCTAGCAAATAGATTCTTTAATCCCTGAGGTTCTCCTTTCTACATGAAAGAAGAATCTTGGGGATTTTTTGGGGATTAAATGTCCCTCTTCTATCACCCCGGTGAGCCATTGGGTATGGAATATGGGTCAGCCGGGGTCTCATCGAAACCTTGGAGATCCCGGTTGACGCCGCAATCCATCCGTTACAAGCTCACCGGGATGATACAGTGAACATATAAGCCTATTGGGTAGCCGGTAAATTGCTGATATTTAGGAAGGATTAGAGAAACTCAGGAAAGAACTCC
>JBCBKZ010000707.1:0-3257 GCA_038520955.1 Bacteroidota bacterium
GGTGTCATTCTCTCTACCGTATTTACTGCTTTCTTTTTCTTGTTTTGGGGCACCTGGACATTTGTGTTCTCAGCAGGCTTTTTAACAGGAAAAAGAAAGCAGTAAATACGGTAGAGAGAATGACACCAGGAAGTGGTGGCATAAACAAGTGATTTTCATCCTTTGGATGTTGATGATGAAAGCCATGTACGAGGTGGTGAAATTTTTGAACAAATTTGGATTCCGTTACAAAATGGAAAACATATCTGTGAAGGAAGTATTCAAAAAATGTCCAGGTAAACAGACCGCCAAAATACAGGGACAAACCTACTGCCCATGAATCTACAAAATCGTACTTACTGTTAATGAAAAGCAGGGCAGAAATAATTAGCCCATATGTGATACCCGTAGCCCATGGATTACTTCTAATCAGAGCTTCCAATACGGGATTTTGGAAGACCCGATCAGTTTCCTTTTGATTAATGTGTGACATACTCGGAACGTTATGGTTAATAATTGCTGTTGGGGAATTTCAATTGAAAGGTCTCAGGTCTGTGTCAGTGTTAATCCATTCCCCAAAATTTGGATAATTCTATACGCGGATAAAATTAACAAACTTTTTTACACAATCAATCAATCAATGGTCAGTAGCCTGCGAAACATTAACTTTTCTCTATCTGTTACTGACTGTTAGGTAGGAAGAAAAGAACATGCCTACCTAGAATTAGGTAGACATGGATCTATATTTAGGAGGTTGGACCAGGTTCAATTTCCTGACCAAGTTTTTCTACTGCTACTTTAGCATCTCGCAGCCTGCAGTTTGCATATTTCATATACAACTTGATGGCCGCTATTTCTCCCTGATACGTTAGTGCAGCAATCACTTCTTGCTCTTTCCTGGGAGCAAGGGCTTTCAATCTTGAATTAGCCATGAGCTGAATCATATTGGAAAATAGAACATGTTAAATGGTGCGGCCAGCAAAATCGTTTGGTCCTTATAAGACACCGAGAAGCTGGGATTAGGTACTTTCGAAGCCGGGTTAGTGGCTGCATGGTCAATTAACTTTTCTCTATGTAAAAGGACTTCCTCCTTTTTCAGAAGGGAGTATAGGATTCTACGAATATCACCTAATAGGTGTTTACACAGGACAGCATCTTTTTCCTGTCATATTCCATACTCAAACCAGTCCGCCCCAAAAGCTATGCCCTTATTCGTGGACTGAAGGCTATTCTCTTTTTTTGTGTGGACCTTGGTAAGCGAGTACTGAAAAACTCTGTACAGTTTAGAAAACCAATTTTTCATTTAATTGAGGGTAGTTGATGAATTAAACATGAATGAACTGCTGAATAATCAGGTACGCCTGAGATCACTCTTACCCCTTAATTACCTTGAGAGTAAAAAAGACGAAGAGGGACTGGTTTTTACCTAACCAGTAAGTCTAATTCCAATATGATGACCAGGATGTTGTCTAGCGTTAATCAAGTATACGATGGTGTGATTTCATTTTTCGGACTATACGTATGATCGGCATGAATCTCTGATTTATAGCTTCTTTTTTTTCCCTGAACGGATTCTTCCCGTTTTCCTTTAAACATGCACCTCCTTTTTCTGTTAAGGAGAAAAGACCCCGTATGAACCAAGAAACTGCAGCCATCTGGTTGAGAAGAGATTTACGCCTGGATGATAACACGGCATTATATCACGCCTTACAGTCCGGAAAGCCCGTCATTCCCGTCTTTATTTTCGATAAACATATTTTAGATGAACTTCCTCAGGCAGATGCCAGAGTAGAATTCATTCATAAGCAAATAGAGAGACTCCAGGAAGAGCTAGCTGCTGTGGGAAGTAGTATGGTGGTCAGATATGGTGTACCGGAAGAAATATGGCCTGAACTCATAGAGAACTTCCATATCAAACAGCTATATATCAATCAGGATTATGAGCCTTATGCCAAGTTCAGGGATGCGATGATGTCAGAATTGGTGGGAGAGAAAGGAGGGAGTACACATTTCTTTAAGGATCAGGTGATATTTGAAAAAGAGGAGATCCTGAGTAATTCTGATAAACCGTATACAGTCTTTACCCCTTACAGTAGAAAATGGAAGGCTGCCCTCAGCCAGGAAAGAGTTAGCTCTCTTCCTTCAGAATCATTATTAGAGAATTTTTTCAAAAGTCCTGCCTTACCTATTCCTTCCTTAGTGGAAATGGGCTTTAACCCCTCCGGAATTCCTTTTCCTCAGTCAGTTTTTGATAGGGATATCATAAAGATCTATGATGAGAAAAGAAACTTCCCCGCCCAGAAAGGGACTACCCGACTAGGGATTCACTTGCGCTTTGGTACCATTAGTATACGGAAGCTGGCTCGTACGGCTATAGAGTTGAATGAGACTTATCTGAATGAGCTGATTTGGAGAGAGTTCTATATGCAGATTCTCTGGAACTTTCCCCATGTAGCCATCGGGCCTTTTAAACCGCAGTACGCAGGCATACCCTGGAATGAGGATGAGGAGATGTTCCAGAAATGGTGTGAAGGGAAAACAGGCTTCCCCTTAGTGGATGCGGGAATGCGGGAATTAAATGCTACTGGCTTCATGCATAATAGGGTAAGAATGCTTACGGCCAGTTTCCTGATAAAAGACTTACTCATCAATTGGCAGTGGGGAGAAAGATATTTTGCTGAAAAGCTATTAGATTTTGAGCTGTCCTCTAACAACGGAGGCTGGCAATGGGCTGCAAGTTGTGGGACAGATGCGGCGCCCTACTTCCGGATATTTAACCCTGAATCTCAGATGAAAAAATTTGATCCGGGCCTCCATTATGTAAGAAAATGGGTGCCTGAATTTGGTACACCTTTATATCCAAATCCTATTGTAAACCACAAGGAAGCCAGAGAAAGAACCCTCAGTGTATTCAAAGAGGTGTTAAACAGTAAGTAAAAAATACACTTTCCTTTATAAGCTGAAGAGGTTGCTTCATCCTCAATACCCTAATGCTCATCCTTGTAGGATGGATTGGTCTTTCTTATGGTTCATAAGAAAATGATGTAACAATGGATATTAAATTGGAAAGGTAAATTTATTCTCATTTCATACTATTGTGTATTCCACACATATCCTAGGCTGAACAATTTCCAGACTAAAGATAGTATGAATCAGAGACCTTCACTTACTCCCAGCACTCAGACTAAACTCAGCAATAAATTCAAGTACGGTGTGGGAGGATCTGCTGTAGCGCTGAGTGCCATTGCAGCCTTCCTTTTTTTCCTCGGCGGAAAGGG
>JBCBKZ010000708.1:0-3244 GCA_038520955.1 Bacteroidota bacterium
CTGGCACCTCAGGTTTAGCATAAACGGAAATGACGCTGCTTACACTATCCGTACATCCATCTGTATACACATAGGTGATGGTAAAATTACCCGGGCTTACATTGACAGGATCAAAGGCTCCTCCAAACACACCCGGCCCTTGATAGATTCCTCCTTCAGGCATGGCTCCCTGCATACTTATTTCAGCCCCATCCTCACATACCCCTCCAAAGTCAGGTATGGTCAATCCTGTTACCTCACCCTTTACACTTATACTTCCGTAGGCAGTGTCCTTACAGCCCACCTGATTAGTGTAGATATAACTGATGCTAAAGTCTCCTACGCCTACTGAATCAGGATAGAAGTTACCAGTGGTAATACCTGGTCCGTCATATTCTCCTCCTTCCGGGAATCCTCCAGAAAGAGAAATAGGATCTCCCTCCACACATACAGGATCAAAGTTTAGCAGATTCGCAGTAGGCACCGCCAGCACATTAATTCCTGTAGAGGTTCTGTTAGTACACCCGTTAATGTCCGTGTAGGTATAGTTGATGATATGAAACCCTTCTCCTGCAGAGTCTGGAAGAAACTGATCTCCACTTAAACCGGGCCCCTGATAGATTCCTCCCAGTGGTAATCCTCCCAAAGTAACCGCTTCTGCATCCTCACATAGTGGCTCAAAGGTATTCATGGACACATCTGGCTTGTCCCTCACCTCTATATCCTGCGTAGCTATGCTGTTACAACCTGCAAAGCCTGAGTAGGTATACGTAATGGTATATACTCCCGGACCAGCAGTAGCCGGATTAAAAGTACTATCTGTTATTCCTGTACCACTGTAAACCCCTCCTACAGGAGAGGCACCTGCCACATTGATGGGGTCATCATTCACACATACCTCAGATAGGGAGTTCCAACTAATGGGAACTATGGAGCCTATCTCCAGGTCTTCCCCATTATTCTGTCCGTCTACTTCTGGTTGGGAAGCCCTTATCCTGATTCTATAAGAAGAACCTTCTTGTACCTCCTGTGGGAAGGTGAGTGTCATGAGCCCATTTGTAGCAGTAGAGTTTAGCGTACCTATCACCTGGGCTTCCGCAAAGTCTCCATACTCATTGGATAGCTCTGCGGTATAGACATTCCCGGAATTGATGCTGGTATTCTCAACACTAAAGATGAAGCTTTCAGATTCTCCTGGACAGAAATTTGAGTCACTCAAAGAGAAACTAATGTCTGCAAAAGTGTTGTTCACATCCAGGTTAATGTTCATCAAGGAAGTAGGATTATCAGGATCATTAGAACTGATCCATGCAAACCCACTGTAGGAACCTTCTGCTAGCCCACTTGTGTTAATGATCACCTTGGTACCGGCTGACTCATCAGGGAGAATATCTCCTGATGTAGGTGCCCCGCTTGATAACCAATTGTTAGCCGGATTTGTAAATAAGCCCCAATTCAGGGTTTCCGTTCCGTCATTAAAAATGGTTACCGCCAGTTCCGTCGTGTTGTTCTGATCTAGTGTTACCTCGAAGTTGGAATTAGAAACACGTATATCAGCTTCTGAAATAACTTCCAGCCTGATAGGTATTTCTATTTTAGGACTGGAAGGATCATTAGAGATAATATCCAGGGTATCTACATATAAACCCTGAATAAGAGAATCAGCATCAAAAGTAACGATCACTTTCTGCGTACCATTCTCTGGTAATGCTCCTGAAGCTACTGAAACCGATAGCCAGCTAGCTTCAAAAGAAGTACCCCAAATGAGCAGGTCTTCTCCTTCATTTGTGATGACAAGTGAATCTGTTATCTGGCGCCCCTTAAAGACCGTTTTGTCGATGGCTGCCACATCAACGGTAATGGTGCTGGCCGAAGGGTTCTTGGCTGAGACAGGTACTAATTGTAGAAGCAGGGAAAAGTAAAGGAATACAGGCAACGTAAAATTCTTTCTCAAAAAGGAATACCCTACCATGATTTGGACTGTAGTTTAAAATTCCTCTATAAGGTGGCATTTGTTTTGAATATTCAGAAATTATATTTCATGAATTATATAACATGAAAGATGTAAGCCCCTGTAACCAAAATGACAGAAAGTGCCTGTTTTTATTTCAAAACCTGATACTCTTTTCAGTGAAGCTTAGTGGGAATGATCTGAAGAATGGATAAAATTGAAGTCTCTTAACATCTGGCAGAATCAACCATACAGGTATAAAATATTACTACAGGATATATGTTTATTACAGTAGTACCAACAATTAGGTATATTCTGTTCCTAATTGTAACCTAGGTCTGAGACTACTGGAGAGAGCACTTATCTAAGGATATGCGTCTGCTTAAAAATAGCTTCAAGAATTTCTACGTGAATTGGGCTGCTTTCAAAAGCTTTCCTACCCTCGAGACTGAAAGACTCATTCTCAGAGAAGCTGAGCTACGTGATGTCCCCTACATCCTAAGTAATCATTCTAATGAGCGGGTCATGAGATACCTGGGAAGTAAACGCCTGGACTCCATGACTGAGGCTGAAAATCTCATTAGAGACGCTAAGGAGACATTCAAAAACAAGGAAGGGATTAGATGGGCTATTACCCAGAAGACGGATGATATCTACATGGGTAGCATCGGATTCTGGAAGCTTGATAAGAAAAACGGGATTGCTGAGATCGGCTATGAGCTAGCCCCTGACCACTGGGGAAGAGGCTACATGACGGAAGCCATAGAAGAAGTCATCCGTTTCGGCTTTGATAGAATGCTGTTAGAAGGCATAGAAGCCAATGTAGATCCCAAAAATGAAGCATCTGGAAAAGTCCTGAGAAAGATGGGATTCATTGCTACCCGCTATGGAAAAGGGAATTTCAGTGTCGCCGGAAAAATGATGGATACCATTGTTTTTGAACTCCCCCGAGAACTAGCCGATTATTCACTCGAAATAGGCTGATCTACAATTTTGTCCCTATTCTTACCTCCCTGATTTCTTTGCTTGTACTGTTTTGCTTTGACTAGTCAAAAACCACATTTTTAGGTGTTCATGAAGACCTGCCGGAGTTTTAGGAAATCTACCAGTACTTTTCTCCCCATGGCAGATCATAGCAGGAGGTACTATTTATGGCTAAGAGATCCCCAAATAACCAAAAGAAGTTCAAGTTCCGGGCGTTGAAATCCTACGCCTCCGCTGAATGGTTGGCAGAGAGCAAGAAGAAGTATCGCCAGGTATTTGATAAGAGCGAGATTAATGCAGTCTATGCTGAGTTCTCCTTTTTCAATAAGC
>JBCBKZ010000709.1:0-3241 GCA_038520955.1 Bacteroidota bacterium
ATCCTGCCGACTGTACGGTAGATTTTAGAGGGGATGAAGCGGTAAGCGCAGTAAGGTTCCGTCTAAATCCATCAATAGGAGAGAAAATTCTTTTTGCTGACTCTACTGTTTTCGAGACCAGCGACATTTTTTCAGAATTTTTTCAAGGCCTCAAAATAGAAGCACCAGAATCAGTCCCATTCGTATTCCGTGAACCTGGGGCTATTCTTACAGTAAGCATGGACGGGACCAATACCTTCATGGATATCTATTACCGTGAGAGACCTTCTGTAGATTCTCCCTATGTGGCGAGAACAGCTCAGTTTCCTATTAGACCTACTACTCCTGGATTCTTCCAGGTAGAAAGAGATGAGAATTATAATGACAGACTACTAGGTCAGGTCCTTAATACCCCCTCAAGAGTGGACGAGTATGAGTTCATT
Source organism: Bacteroidota bacterium (assembly GCA_038520955.1). Classification (GTDB taxonomy): domain Bacteria; phylum Bacteroidota; class Bacteroidia; order J057; family J057; genus JBCBKZ01. The sequence goes on from JBCBKZ010000709.1 coordinate 423, forward strand.
CAGCAAGGGGCCTTGGTAGACATGTTTGTACAACTCCCTACCCTAACTAACCTTCCGGGTATTTCCATCAACCAGGCCGAACTGGTATTAAATGTAGATACAGAACTAACAGGTGGGAATGATATTTACAGTCCCCCGGCTAACCTTCTGTTTGTCATTCCTGATGATGATGGTAATATCCCTTTAAGGTTTAACAATCCGTTAGGGGTAGAAAATATCCCACTGACTGACGACAATCAATACGTGTTGGGATCCTTTATTTTCAGAAACTACTTGCAGGAAATTGTTCTGAAGAGACGAGAGAATTTAGGGCTCTATATTCTACCAGCTACACCGGGTGGAGGACTGAACAGAGTAGCATTAGGAGGGGTAGATCATCCCACCCTAAAAGCTTCCCTCAGGCTTACCTATACCACACGACTTGAAAATTAGACCAGCGATACAGAATTTTGCGCTTGCGGAAGGGTATTTCCGTAAATAGCACTCGTAATATTTCAAGGTAACACCCTGAATTACTTCTGTTTTGATTTTGCGGTTTTACCTCCTATTTAGTGGTATCAAAAAACCAAATCACTTAGCACTATGTGTGGAATCGTAGCTTACATCGGCCATAGAGAGGCATATCCTATCCTTATCGGAGGACTTAAGAGGCTGGAATACAGAGGATATGACTCTGCTGGCGTAGCCCTCCTAAATGGAAAACTTAGCATCCACAAAAAGCAAGGGAAAGTAAGTGATCTCGAAGCTCATGTAGGAGATAAAAAACCTTCCGGAAAAGTAGGCATGGGCCATACCAGATGGGCCACACATGGAGAACCTAATGACATCAATGCCCACCCTCACATGTCCCAGTCAGGGAAATTTGCCCTCATCCACAATGGGATCATAGAAAACTACACTGAAATTCGTGAAAAATTATTGGGTAAGGGCTATACCTTTCAGTCAGCTACTGATACAGAGATTCTGGTTCAGCTGATCGATTATATGTATACCCAGAATGAGGTTAGCTCAGAAGAAGCCGTGAGAATGGCGCTCAAGCAGGTGATTGGTGCCTTTGGAATAGTGGTCATTAACCAGGACGAACCAGAGCAACTGATCGTAGCCCGCAGAAGTAGCCCCATAGTGATAGGGATAGGAGATAATGAGTACATCATTGCGTCTGATGCTACGCCCATCATCCCCTTCACCAAAGACGTGATCTATCTGGATGATGACCAAATGGCCATACTAGGTCCTAATAGCCACACCATCAAAGATACTTCTAACGTCATCCACACCCCTGACCTACAAAGAGTAGAAATGGAGTTGGAAGCCCTGGAAAAGGGAGGCTTTGATCATTTCATGTTGAAAGAAATCTTTGAGCAGCCTAAATCCATTGCAGACTGTATGCGTGGGAGAATAGATCCCGACACCAATACAGCCTTTCTGGGTGGATTGGTAGACGTTAGATCAGAACTTCAGAAGGCTGAGAGATATATCATAGTAGCCTGTGGGACTTCATGGCATGCAGGTCTGGTAGGAGAATATTTATTTGAAGAGCATGCAAGAGTACCTGTAGAAGTAGAGTATGCTTCCGAGTTCCGCTACAGAGACCCCATCATCAACGCAGGAGATGTAGTCATAGCTATCAGCCAAAGTGGAGAAACGGCAGATACCTTAGCTGCCATAGAAATAGCCAAGAAGAAGGGTGCGCTCGTACTGGGGATCTGTAATGTGGTAGGTTCCAGTATTTCCAGAGCCACCCAGGCAGGCGTATATACACACGCAGGACCGGAGATAGGCGTAGCCTCAACTAAGGCCTTTACCGCTCAGGTAACAACTCTTACGCTTATGGCCAGCTATATAGGCGACCTGAGAGCTACCAGTACCCCTAAGGCCAGAGAGGCCGTGTATGAGCTCATGCAGATTCCTGAGAAAATCAGACAGATTCTCAGTCAGAATGATAAAATCTACCAGATAGCAGAAACCTTTAAGGATGCCAATAACTGCCTCTACTTAGGGAGAGGATATAACTTCCCATTGGCATTGGAAGGCGCCTTAAAGCTGAAAGAAATTTCCTACATACATGCAGAAGGATATCCGGCAGCTGAAATGAAGCACGGACCTATCGCACTGATAGATGAGAATATGCCGGTGGTCTTCATCGCGACTCAGGACCTTTCTTACCACAAGATCGTCAGTAATGTAGAGGAGGTAGTATCAAGAAAAGGACGAGTCATAGCCATAGTTACGGAAGGTGATAAGGTTATGAAGGATCTGGCAGAATTTGTCATTGAGATCCCCAAAACGGCCCCATCTCTGACACCTATATTGGCTGCGGTTCCACTACAACTTCTCTCCTACCACATCGCACTTATGCGTGGATGTAACGTAGATCAGCCCAGGAATTTGGCTAAGAGTGTAACGGTAGAATAAAGATAATTACGATAACATAGCAGATTTGAATTGGTAGTTTCTCAATAAACGAAAACCATGAGTTGGGATATCGTCTTATTTAGTTCTAAAGAAACGATCTAATTAATTGAAGAAATAGACGAGAATAAACTTGTCCCAATCGACTTTTCTCAAATTCTTGAAAAGTCATTCCCCAAAGTAGTAAAAGACGGGAGGCACAGGAGTATCGAGGGAAAAGACTTCTCTATAGATTTTTCGGCTTTTGAGGAACCAGTAAGTAATATAATGTTGAGTTTATACGGCGAAAATGGGTTGTTTGAGATAATTGAGCTTGCAAAAGAATACAATTGGCAAATCTTCGATACTGCCCTGGGGGAGATGATTGACATCGAGAATCCAGCAAAAAATGGTTTCAAGGCCCACTC
>JBCBKZ010000070.1:0-5030 GCA_038520955.1 Bacteroidota bacterium
CCCACATAAGAGAAAACTATGTCCTTCCTGAAAAGGGAGAAGAGATATCGGAATACTTTCTGAAAGATTTGAAGAAAGGTCGTTTCTATCAGGCCACCACCCTTAAGAAACTGGACTCCATCATGACCAGGAGCTTGCGGGACGCCAGCAATGACTACCATCTGTTTACCTGGAATAATAAGGAGATTGTCCAACAGCTTAAGGGAGATAATGAAGAAGAGGAAGAATCTGCATCTGTTGGCTTTTTCAATGATCAAAAGGCCTATGATTCCAACTTTGGATTTGCCAAGGTAGTAGTGCTGGAAGAGAATATCGGTTATATAAAACTTTCCCAGATCAACATCTCAGAGCACAGCTTGAAGAAACTGTACGGAGCCATGACCTTGGTGGAACACACTCAGGCCCTTATCATAGACCTGAGAGGAAATTCCGGAGGAGGTAGCACAGTAGGTCCTGTCCTTGAGACCTTCTTTTTCGAAAAGCATACAGATCTCCTAGAGTTCAAAGAGCGAAACGGGAAAACGGAGATGTCCAGTACCGTTCCCTGGTTATTAGAGAAACGATATCTCAAGTCCCTATACCTGCTAGTAGATAAAGGAACAGCTTCAGCTGCTGAGGCTTTTGCTTATGCGTTGAAGCATCAGAACAGATGTATTATAGTAGGAGAACCCACATCTGGAGGGGCCTACATGAATGCCTATTTTCCAGTAAACGAGGAATTCATTGTAGCCATCTCTACTGCTGCTCCCTTTTTACCGGGAACTACTGAAAGCTGGGAAGGGAAGGGTGTCCAACCCCATCATATGGCGGAAAAAGAGAAAGCCCTTACCAAAGCTATTGACTTAATAAAGGCTCCATAGCCCTCGCTTTGCTTTCAAGTTGGATATAACATTTATGGATAGGGGGAGTAAACCTAAAACTAAAGACTTAGTTTTACTTACATCCGAAGATGGCCAAAGTATCCTAACTAAATCAGTATACATCAATCATAGGAAAATGATGAAAATAAAAGCACTACTACTGTTTATTTCGTGTATATCTATTCTTCCTTTAAAGGCTCAGGATAGAGTTTCTGAAATTGAACATCTGGTGACCTTTTGTGAAGAGAATGGGATGTTCAATGGGAATATCCTTATAGCTGAGAAAGGAGAGATTATTTTCCAGCGGTCGGTTGGATTAGCTGACTTTGAAAAGGATACTCCCTTGGACCCTAATAGCTCCTTTTGTTTGGGGTCTATTTCTAAACAGTTCACTGCCTTCGCCATTATGTTGTTGAAAGATCAGGGAAAACTTACCTATGAAACGTCGGTCAAAGAAATTTTTCCAGAGTTGCCAACTCACATGCATGAAATTACAGTGAAGCAGCTCATGCAGCACAGCTCTGGCTTAAAGAGAACCCACTATGGAGAGCCAGATGGCCTGACCAATGATGATATCTTTCAAAACTTCCTGAAAGCTAAGGAGGATACCTTACTTTTTGATTCAGGTACGGACTTTAGGTATAGTAACTCTGGTTATATGATGCTGGCTATGATAGTAGAAAAGGTCTCTGGTCAAAACTTTGAAGCCTTCTTACAAGAACACGTGTGGGGTCCCTTAGGGATGACCAATACCTACGTCATGAGTGAGGATGATTACAGCAGGCATAATAGATCTATAGGGTTCAATGGTTATGGGGAAAAGGCCGATTTTAATGTGCTAACCTATGGTTCTAATGGTATTTATTCTTCTGCGGAAGATTTGTTTAGATGGACCCAATCCTTCAATACAGATCTACTGATAAATCTGGATGAGAAATCTAAAGCATGGGAGGCATCTACTACTAATTCAGGAGAACCTTTATTTGATGTGGTTGGGGGGTATAAGTGGAATTATGGATTTGGCTTATTTATCTGTAATGATGACCTGGAAGGGGTGGTAGGCCATACGGGTGCTTATGGAGGGTTTTTTAATATCATGATGCATGATCTGATAAATGATAGAGACATCATTATTTTAACAAATAATGGAAGGAGACTTCCTTTAGCTGAAGCCGGTGTAGCTATTCAGAATATCTTGAGAAGTAAGCCCTACACTCTACCTAAGATATCTATTGATTATGAACTCAGAAAGAATCACTACCATGATATTGACCAGGCCATAAGCTACTATCATAGCTTGAAAGAGGCTGCCCCAGATAAGTATAAATTTGATAATGAGTGGGAATTAAATACACTGGGATATGCACTGATAGCTGATAACAGATTGGAGGATGCAATCAAAATTTTGAAGCTACTTGTCTCAGAGTTTCCAGATCGACCTAATCCTTATGATAGTTTAGGTGAGGCATACCATTTATATGGGCAGTATAAATTATCTCTGGAGAGCTATGAGAAAGCATTAGAGGTAGATCCCACCTATAATACTGAGTGGATAGCAGGAATGCTCCAAAAAAATAGAGAGAAACTTAAGGGAGAATTATAAGTAGGTAAATTCCTAAACGCTCCTTTCCGTAGAACTACTAAGGGTAGTACTTCAAAGAAAGGAGTACGATAGATTATTAAACAAAGAGAATATTAGCCTAATCACATTTTCTTACTCCCCTGATTCGCCTGCTTAACGGATTCCATCATAGCGTCCAGCATTTCCCGGTCAAAGTAGGCACCCTTTGCAAATACAGCTTCTATACTGGTGGTATGTGAGATATTCTCCAGAGGATTATTCTCTAGTAACACAAGGTCTGCTCTGTAGTCAGGGAGAATTTTACCTGATTTAAGGCCCAGCCAGTTAGCGGGGTTAGTGGTAGTTGATCTTAGGACTTGTGTGGGTGTCATACCAGCATTGTTCATAGATACCAGCTCATCATGTAGGGAGAAACCAGGAACTGCTATGGGGACATTAGCATCTGTACCAGCCATAATTTGAACACCTTCTTCGGCCATGACTCTCAGTAATATGCGACAAGCCTCTGCATAGGTCTCCCAGTAGATGAGAATTCCCTTCTTTCTTTCTGGATCAGTGATGTCTTGTCTTTCGTAGGTATTTCGGCCAGGAACCCATCCAAGTGCACGCTTAGCCATGGGAGTACCTTCTACCAGACCTGTGTTAGCGTATGAGAGTCTGATTTGGCTAAGGGCAGTTCTAAGGGTAAACTTTTGCTTGGGAAAGCTCTCCATCAGCCAAAGGGTAGGCGTTACAGAGATATTTCTTTCAATGAGTTTCTGGGCTATTTCCTCGCTTCTTTCTTCTACCAGTTCCAGGAATTCTTCAGCCGTTTTAGAGCTATACCAGCCAAACTCTTTGTTGATATGCTTCACAAATTCTTCTATATGAGCTACCTCAGACTGATGAGAATTCCACAGATCATCAAGGGTAATGTCGAGCGGGATATGCCCGATGACAGGAATTCCTTTTTCCGCTGCGGCTTGGTTTACGGCTATGTAGCTCTCCCTATTTAAGAAGGTCCCAATCTTCACGGCATCATAGCCGCCATCCATTATAGACGAGATCACCTCCGGAGCTTCACTGGCTTCATTCACCAGTATGGTGCCCTGAGACCACTGATGGAACTTCCCTTCCAGATAATCAAAACTCTTTAGTTTGTTTGAAGCTACCAACAGCTTAGGTCCCAGGCGGGTGCCCTCCTCTATTTCCTGACGCCATTTGAGATGTTTAGGGTAAAGGCTCATCAATTCCCAGACGTGGGTAACCCCATTGGCCAGGTATAGCAGTAAATCATTCTGGCTTTTCCATAAGTGAATGTGCGTATCTGTCAGGCCTGGGATGAGGTATTTACCAGTCCCGTCAATGATCTCTGTACTTATACCCTCCTGAAAGGTAGTATCAATGGAAATGATTTTTCCATTTGCTAGCATAACGGTTCTGTTAGGGAGCATGCTGTCAGCCTCTGGAGAAAGGACGGATACATTCCTAATGATGATCTTCCCTTTGGTGGGTTCAAAGAGGGAAGACTTCACTCTTGTAGTCTTGCCACCATACATTCGATCCAGTTGATCATTGGCCCAGATAACGGACGCTAGAGTTGACAAGGTCATGGTGATGGCTAAGCCTATTCCTACTTTTTTGATGAGTGCTAATTTCATGTAGATTCGATTTGATGGACCCAATTAGCACGCTATCATATAGCTAATCTTCTCAAAACGCGTTTTGAGAGTAAATAAAGATTGTTAAAAATAGGTCTGTCATAATGGAGGGCCTTAGCGATGTCTTAGTAGGGGCATGCGGTATCTAGCGAAACACTGGAAGGGCTATGTTGGAGGAAACACTGTATACGGACAGGAGTCCTTATCTATTCTCTTGACAAGCAGGAGCTTGTTAAGTTTCTATATTGCGCGGGACAAGCTCCTGCTTGTTCTGAAATAAAGTGCAGGACTCCGGTCCTATAAAAGTGTTAAAAGGAAGCTGGAAGGAGTTACGCGACATTCCGTTTGACCCCACAAACATCGACTCCGGCCCACCGGGATGATTCCTATGGTAAAAACAAGTTTGTATTGATCTATTTTTCGATTTATGTCAAGCCATTCTGCCAAGAGAGACAATTCTCTTTAAAAAGGTCTCTATCGAATAATTCTTTCTTTCGAATCAGGGTTACTGCTATCTTCAGTAACCTGTTCCTAAGCATATTGATGGCTTGTAAAGGCTTCCTTCCTGGTACTTTAAGGAGAATATGATAGTATTCATGAAAGTATCCACCTGGTTTAATGGTGCACATAACAGCCGTGGTCAACAACTTCTTTAACTCAGGGTCTGCTCTTCTGGATATCCGTCTTTTGGGTTGGTGCTTTCCAGAGGAACGTTCAAATGGAGCTGTCCCTCCATAGGAAGCTAACTGCTTATGATTATTCATTCTACTAAAGCCCTGGGTAACAACAAGAAGCTTTCGAGCTGTTACAGATCCTATACCTGGAATAGACATCAACCACTTGCGTTGTTCTTCCCAACAGTCTGTTGACTCTATCAAAGCATTTATCTTCTGTTCTATTTGCAGCAGTTGTTCCTCATAAGTCTGAATCAACTCCTCATACACCTTC
>JBCBKZ010000070.1:5038-13197 GCA_038520955.1 Bacteroidota bacterium
ACCCACCGCCATGATTCCTATGGTAAAAACAAGTTTATATTGATCTATTTTTCGATTTATGTCAAGCCATTCTGCCATGAGAGACAATTCTGTTTGTAAAAGTCTCTGTCGAATAATTCTTTCTTACGCACAAGGGTTACGGCTATTTTCAGTAGCCTATTCCTAAGCATATTAATGGCCTGTAAAGGCTTCCTTCCTGGTACTTTAAGGAGAATGTGATAGTACTCATAAAAGTACCCTCCTGGCTTAATGGTGCACATAACAGCCGTGGTCAACAACTTCTTTAACTCAGGATCTGCCCTTCTGGATATTCGCCTTTTGGGTTGGTGCTTCCCAGAGGAACGTTCAAAAGGAGCTGTTCCCCCATAGGAAGCTAGCTGCTTATGATTATTCATTCTGCTAAAGCCTTGGGTAACAACAAGAAGCTTTCGAGCTGTTACTGACCCTATACCTGGAATAGACATCAACCACTTACGCTGTTCTTCCCAGCAGTCGGTTGATTCTATCAAAGCATTTATCTTCTGTTCTATTTGCAGCAGTTGTTCCTCATAAGTCTGAATCAACTCCTCATACACCTTCTTTACCTCGAGGGTTTGGATAGCCTGTTGTTCAAACATTTTCCGTTGATTTACTAGCCTAACTCGTTGACTAACAAGTTGATGCCTAAGTCTACACCAGTCCTTTAAGGCACGTAATTCTTTACTCTCTGGCCGGTAAGCACGGCATTGATCAGCAAATCGATAGGCAAATAAACCAATCTTTTCAGCATCAACTGAATCTGTCTTTCTACGATCCACTTCTATACTTACCCCCTTAAGGCGAGAAGCTGATACTAACCAAACTGTGCTCCCTTCTCCATAAAGTACACGACATACCTTCTGGCCATATACCCCCGTATGCTCCAGACAACTCAATAGATGATCAAACTCAACCTTGTGTTCTTTAAGCCAAGTGAGTAATTCTTTTAACCCTTTAGTACTGTTAGCAAAGAAACTATTCGCTACTTTCTCTTTCCCTCGATACAAACAGTATGCATGCTGAGTGCTCCCTACATCAATCCCCAAATACCAACTGAAATTTTCAATCTTTTTTTTCATCTTGAAGATACTTTGATTTTTGAGGAGATACCTGATCGACTAGGTCCAATAGGAGAGTATTCCTAGATTCCTATAGAGTCTCTTCAGGAGGGAAGGTCAACTGATTGAGTCATGCCAGAGGCTCGAAGCCTTGGACGGATAGTAACATGTTGACCTTCCTTATCTCCTTTTTTCTCAAGTTATCCACTTTTCAACGCCTTCATTTTTAGAAGGGCTAATCTATTGGACGGACTATTTTAAGTTGGTTTAATTTGATCACTTACTTAAAGGAGGGGATCTAATTTGAGCGTCCTAAATTAATTCTTAGGGGCAGGATGGCCCCTGAGGTTCTAGAGGGGATAATCGTCCCATCTAGCTTTGTTGTTTCGAGAGCCTCAACGACCATATGTGGGACGCGTTATACTCATCACTTGCAATATGGTTTTGAGCGATGAAACTACTGTGGCAGAAATACTCATTCTGTTCTTCTTTCAAGAATGTAAAACCGAAAGAGATTCCCTGCCTCATTTCCATCATAATTACAGGTGAGCTTATACCCATGCTCATACATGAAGTTCAGGGCTTCTATGGTAGAGTTAAACTTGATAGGTTTGGCATTCTCATCTAGTAGTGCCTCGTACTGGATTCTGGGTCTGCTGGATACCTGCCCATAATCAATCTGCACTTCTACATGATTTTTCTTGGTGAATGACTCTATGCGGATTTCCATGTACCTGGTATCAATCTCCGCTAAGTCAACTCCCCCCACAGTCTGGGCAGTAGAAGTGAGGCTGGTGAGAATCATTCCGAGTCCAAGGATGAGCAAGTATTTTTTCATGGGCTTTTCTGCTAAAACCAATCCCTTTCTGGAAAAGTTGGGGCATAAAAAAAGCCCCTCCAAAAGGAGAGGCTTTTTACCAAGAATTGACTTTCCTAACGTCTTAGTACAATTCTGTCTGTCAGCGTTTGCTGACTTCCTACCAGTTGAAGGATGTAAACTCCTTCAGGCTGGTTATTGAGTTCTATCATGGATTTACCTGCGGGTATATCCTGCGCTTGAATGACTAGCTGACCTGTGTAATTGAATACATTCAATTTCATGTCTGTTAGGTCAGTAGGTAGTTCTAGCCAGAAGGTACCATTAGATGGGTTTGGATAGAGCTTGATGCCCTCTATCTGGAAGTCAGATAGTGAGGTGGCCAAGGTCTGCTGTAGACCTACTCCACTTACTCCATCAAAGGTGAATCTATCAGTATGACTGATCACTCTGTCAAGATCCATGTAGTCTGCTGCTACTGTCTCTTCATGTCCGTCAGCTTCACGCCAGATTTTCCATGTGAAGGTTTCTCCTTCTGCAAATCCGTCCTTCACTTCTGTAGTAGGATCATTGGCAAAGGCTGCCAAAGCGATGTTACCTCCTGTCCAGCGGGCTTTACCCCCACTTACCAGTCTTCCGTCTCTTTCATAGAATACGCCTACATAATCTCCCACTTGCAGATTCTGACCGTTGAAGGTTCCTGTAAGCCCCGGACTAATGATGAGGGTATGGTTTTCTCCTGTGTGAGTCACCTCCCAATCAGGACCTTCTATGCTTCTGATAGACTGAGAAGGTCTGTTTTTGTCAGTAGGTTGCTCTATCACAGGTAGGCTATTAGTGTTTGGTGCGGCGTAGAATAGCTGTGATTCCTCGCGCATTTTCACTTGATAGCCCTGACCTGCTACCATGTTTCCAAGGGTATTAGCTCCTACGGATGGGAAGTAAGCCTTACCCAGGATATCCTTCACAATGATGGTTTGGGTAGAAACTTCTGACATAGCTGTGGCTACATTTACCGGATCTTCCAGTAGGTAGGACATGATGCCCCACCCTTCTTTCAGTGGTATAGCAGTAGTAGGATCAGCCTTGCCACCACTAATGGAAAGGGCTAAGTCAGTACCACTGGTGTTTCTCAGCTTATATCCTTTACGGATATCCCATTCTCCTATGAGATTGATTCCGAAAGAAGGCACATAAGCTTTCCCATCTTCATCTTTTACCAGAGAAATACTGCTGGCTATAGAGGAGAAGATTCCGGCTACATCAGGATTTCCAGGCTTGATGTAAGAAGAAATCATGTTCCACTCAGGTGTTAGGGTCAGGGTTTGCGTTTCGCTAAGACCATCTGACAGACTGGTCAGTCCACTGATGCCATCATTGGCGTACTCTCCCTGATGAGTGTAGAGGAAGTTCGTAGGTTCATAAGTAGCGTTTACGGCATACTCAGTCTCCGTAGCTCTCTTCCATATACGCCAGCTAAAGCTTTCACCAGCATTAAAGCCGTTCTTTCCTCTCTCAGTTACATCATCTCCAAAGGCAGCAACCGAAGTATTCTCTCCAGTCCACTTGACCTTTCCACCACAGATTTCTTCTTCTCCATTTTTGAAGAATACGCCCAGGTAGTCTCCAGCTTCTAAGGTTTGTCCATCTACATTGACAGGGATATCATTTCTCACAATGATGGTATGGTTTTCACCTGTAGGCGTTACCGGCCAGTCAGGCTCTACCTCATCATTACATACTTCTACCTTAATGTTAGACTTGGTGGTATTGCTTACGCCATTTTGTGTAACGGTTAAGCTTACCTGGTATCTACCGGCCTCAGTGAAGGAAACTTTTGGGTTCTCTTCAGAGGAAGTAGCAGGAGTTCCACCAGGGAATGTCCAGCTGTAAAGAGCATTCTGACCATTTGCGTTATAATAGGCAATGAGACCAGCTTCATTACCAATGAGTTCCTGGTCTTTATTAGCTTGAATCTCAGCTTGGCTTCTGGCTGTATTCCATAGTCGTATCTCATCAAGAGAACCTATGAGTAAAGGATCACTCCCAAGAGTTCTAAACTGAGAATTTCCCAACCACATGTCCTGAAAGTTGCCCATATCTTCTGGATAGAAGGTAAAGGTAGCCTGGCCTCTTAACTCACCGTTGATATAGACACGGGCGTTATTTTGAGAACCATTCGCATCTAGTACAAAGGCCATATGATACCACTGGTTTAGTTGAAGCGCTTCAGTTACTTCCAGCTCTTGCCTGTCAGTTGATCTCATGATAACTCTTGGCCTCTTGGTAGTTCTCTCCAGAGGCATGAAGATCATCCAGTCTGTGGAAGATGAGCCGAAATCAAAAAGTCTTGCCTGTTCCCGGTTCTCCTTATGGAAGTACCAGGTCTCAAAGGTGAATGAACGAACACCCTCCAGCAATCCATCCGGCAGATCCACGAAATCATCATTTCCATCAAATTCCAGTACCTTTCCAAAATTCTCTCTATCTACAAAAGGGGCTGTGAAATTTTCCAGGCTACCGTGATTCTTATTAGGAGAAAAGTCGAAAAGATCCGTTGCCTCTTCGCTAATACCCGTTGTGGTATTGGTAAACATGATCTCTTCCCCTTCACATGGATTAGAATTATCTACGATGAAGTCTGCATCCAGCTCATTAGGATCACAACTCTGAACGTTCATGAACTCAGACTTGCTTTCGGTATCACTTTGTCCGTCTGCGGTTATACTGAGGCTGACATCATAAGATCCTGCTTGTGCATAGGTAACAGTAGGTATGGCCTCTGTAGAACTGCTAGGGGTTCCGCCAGGGAATGACCAGTTATAAGAAGCATCCCCACTAGCCAATGGCTGATTCATGTCATAGTAAAGAAGGATACCTTCTTCATTTCCATCCAGTTCCTTGTCTTTATTCTCATTGATTTCTTCTGCTGTTCGGGCGGTAGACCAGAAACGAACTTCATCCATGAGACTTCCTTCAACCGTGTTTCCAGAAAAGAAGGAAGATCTTCCCAAGTAGTTAGAGGTCAAGCTACCTAAATCAGAAAGTTTTGCATTTAGTTCTACTGTCAAAGCAGCAGCTCCATTGATAAAAACCCTGCCCACTAATTGACTTCCGTCGTCTTCGAAGACTACTGCAATATGGCTCCATTGATCCGCATTAACCCTAATAGATGCGCTTCTGAATATTCTTTCGGTAGACGCGTCTTTTTTGAAGTACAACTGCAAAGATCCACCAGGAGAAATACCCACATTAATGTAGGAACCTGAACCAGACCAAAGATTAGCCGGCCATTGCCAGTTATCACTCGTCACATGATACCACCAGGTCTCAAAGGTTAAGCTTTGGAGACCGTTGGTAATGTCTTCTGGCATAATCACATAGTCTCTATTGACACCAAATTTTAGCGCGTTTCCAAATCCGTTTTGGCTAGCAGTAGAAGGTGAGTCAAAGTCTCTCAGGATACCATCTAAACCATTTGGTCCCTGATCAGGTAGTATCCTAGAGATTAGGTTAGGCGTGAAAGTTACTTCTGTTCCTTTACAAGGTCTGGTATCATCTACTGTGAAGTTAGCCTCGAACCCACTTCCGGTACCTGAACCTGGATTAGGTCTGGCTTCTACATTAATGCGGACAAAGGCCACATTATTCTGCTCATTAGATTCCTTCACCTTATTAGGTACATCTACTACATAGAGGATGTAACCGGGACCTGTAGGAACACTATTGGGCAGTTTTACGGTCTCCCCTTCAGTTCTTTTTTCTCCTGCTCCCAGGGGTTCAATACTATCTCTGTTATTCCCTAAGAGAATGTCCGCATTAGGATTGAAGGAGGCATTGGTGGAGTAGTAATACTTCCCGTCAGTGAATCTGGTTCCGGGACCATTGCCCTGGTTTTTGATCTCTACACTACCAGAGAGACTTTGGCCTTGCTTGACGGTCAGTTCTGTCTTCCCATCTACCACAAAGTCCTGAGGGACATAGTCAGGATTCCCGATTCTGATCTTTATAGCCGTAGACACGGTATTATTCTGGTCATTACACTCATCCACTACATTATCCGCATCCATATGGAAGATAAGGAAGTAGTCTCCTGCGGCAGTATTAGCCGGGATCTGTACGGTTCGCGTAATGGTGAGCTGCTGATTAGCACTCAGGTCTCTGGTAGGAAGGTTGGTAGTTGGTAGTAGTTCTACCGGACTTCCTTCAGTTAGATTGTCTCTTGTATTCAGGAAGATTTTGTCTTTCCCGCCACTGGCAGATCCATTAGCATTGCCTTCATTGGCTAAGGTAACCTTGATTTGGATATCCTCTTCAGGATTGGCAGCACTTGGAGCCTGTAAATTAGAAGGGACGTAATCTGGGCCTGTACTGTTTCCTACTGAGATGGGGTTTACAGAGGTATTCCCACCTGCAAAAGCTTCCGTAACTTTAAAGTCATCATCTGCCCAGAAGATGAGGAAGTAATCGCCGGGAGCAGTGTTATCGGGTATGATAAGGTTAAATGATGTGCTGTAGGACCCACCAGGAGCTACTTGTTTAGAGGGCGCTTCTGCTAGCTTAACCCAATTTTCAAAATCTGCGGGGTCTGGGTTGGCAGTTAAATAAACACGGTCAATAGCCTCCGCTAACTCTTCCTGTGTGAAGGCTCTATCGCCATCATTTCCTACGGTAGCCGTATAGGTTAGATTGTCTCCCGGCTGTACACAGTCATCTCCTTCAAATGTGAGAAGCTTAAAATCTGGAAGAATACAATCAGGATTATCAGGATTGGTAAGAGATAAGGTGTACCTACCTGATGCCCCATCCTTTCCATCTACGACTAAGTAGTAGGTTCCTGTAGAAAGATTTATGTCTATTTGATTAGGCTCAATGGTAACACAGTCATTTGGATCACATGACCTATACAGAATTAATTCCTGACCGGGATTCTTTTCTTCAAGGGTAGCTATAAATCGTCCTCCCGTCCAGTCAATTTCATAGATACGTTCCGGTCCAGTGTAGCCTTCCTGTCCGCAATGTGCATCCAGATCTGATACGTTTGGTGTCAAACTTACCGTTACGCCACATTGTAGTTCTGTCGAAACATTGTCTCTATCACCGCAGAAGTCTTCCTGTTCCACTTCTTCAACGAGCAGCTTGTAGAAGTCCACATTGTTAACATCGTCAAATCCGTCTACAACCAGGAAATAGGTTCCTGCAGCCAGATTTGCTACTAAAATTTCTTCATTTAAGCCTCCTAGAGGATTACTAGCAAGGAAGTCGCTGGGATCACAGCTGCCAAGTAGCATGATATCTAACTCACCTCCAATCGTATTATCACCTGGAGAAAGAGTTGCCTTCATATCTCCTCCTGGCCAGTTAAAGCTGTGAACTATCTCGGGCCCTTCAAGAACTTTGTTATTGCCGTAAGTGGTAAATACAGAAGTCCCATTAGCATTAGTTCCCATGTATTCCTGGTTTATAGTCAGCGGAACCAAGTTATCACATGGATCTGGTTGAAGAGGAGACTCAACTGTTAAGATATAGTTATTGATATCAGTCACCTCAAATCCATCAGCTACTAAGTAATATGTTCCTGCAGGGAGATCTTGGGTAATACTCTCAGCCGTGCCTCCTTCGAATGAGCCATTTATATAGTTATTAGGTTCACAGCTTCCAAGGAGGATAAGATCCAGATCAGTACCTAGATCAGGATTTCCAGCGACAAGTGTCGCCTTCATTTCTCCTCCAGGCCAATTAATAGAATGCACTATTTCTGGCCCTTGCCCTGGGACAACACCGTTATTGTAGGTCGAGAATTCAGAGGTTCCTCCAGCATTAGAAAATGAAAAAGGAACATCTACCTGAATAGGTTGAATGTTATCACATGGATCTTCTGGTTGAACTTCCGTTCCATCCTCCACTAAGAGGGTATAGTAGTCTGTTTTTTGGGTACCGAAACCATCTACTACTAAATAGTAAGTCCCGGCAGGAACATCCTGATCGAACCCATAGAAAGAACCGCTTACATTACTAGTAGTAACACCCCCGGCAATAACATCATTAGGATCACAGCTCCCCAATAGGTGTAAATCCAGATTTCCTCCTAAATCAAGGAATCCATCAGAAAGAGAAGCTTTCATAGGGCCCCCTGCCCATTCAATGGTGTGTATCGTCTCTGGTCCATCTAGTAACCTTCCATTACTGTAGTTAGTAAAAGAGATTTGGCCATCTGCGTTTATGCCATCGAAAGGGACATCTTTTTGAAGCACGTAGGGGTTATC
>JBCBKZ010000710.1:0-3235 GCA_038520955.1 Bacteroidota bacterium
AGCGATCGTCCCCCAGTACATAAGCTATTATGAGGAGATAATAGCCACTCATGAGAGTATTCCGTATAATACTCATTAGAAAGCTACTGGCTTTCAACAATCGGAAAGACGAAGCATGACAGTAATAATCATTTTATTGGGTTTGTACCTTGTTTTCAGAGTTTTTGGGAGGAGCATCATGGGCTTCCTGATCCAGAAATTGCTGAAAAGGGTAGCCAAAGATATGGAGGATAGCAGTAAGGCGTATCAACGAAACTATTCTGGAAATCCCTATGAGGATAGAGTAAGCATAGACCAGGAAGTAGACTTAAGCATCCCCAGAAATAAACCTTCTACCCAAATCTCAAAAGAAGAAATCGTAGAAGATATAGACTTTGAAGAATCTCGCTAAGGAATTATCATCGCATGGCTGATCTGCGCCTCACCCCTTTTGCTAAAGTAAATCTCGGACTATTTATTAAAGGTAAACGTGAAGATGGATACCACCTCCTGGAGACCTGTCTCTATCCTCTGCAAGAATTGACTGATGAACTAGTGATCCGAACGAATGGAGGAAAGGGTTGTAACCTGAAGGTGG
Organism: Bacteroidota bacterium; assembly: GCA_038520955.1. GTDB lineage: Bacteria > Bacteroidota > Bacteroidia > J057 > J057 > JBCBKZ01. The sequence goes on from JBCBKZ010000710.1 coordinate 578, forward strand.
AAGGACTGGAAATAGATGCCATAAGTGATGATAACCTTTGTGTGAAAGCATATGAGCTGCTAGCCGAGAAAGTAGGTGGACTGGCAGGAGTAGATGTTCATCTGACGAAACATATTCCGGCTGGAGCAGGACTTGGGGGAGGCTCTTCAGATGCTGCACATATGATTAGGGGACTGGTTACTTTATTTGATTTGAGCATCTCAATAGAAGAACAAGAGGAGGTAGCTGGAAAGCTGGGAGCAGATGTTCCCTTCTTTTTACATGATGGACCTATGATAGCTGAGGGGATAGGGACTGAACTAACGCCCATTAAAATGGACTTACCCTATAGATTGGAGTGGAAGGTTCCGAACATACATTCTTCTACAGTAGCGGCCTATAGGGCACTTGATTATAGAATGTTTAATCCGGGAAGGAGTCTGGCTAAAGTTTTGCAGCAACCCATTGATAGCTGGAAAGATCAGCTGGAAAATGACCTTGAAGTTCCCATTTTTGGCATTTATCCTGAATTGAAGAAAATGAAGGAGGCCTACTATGAAGCGGGAGCAGTATATGCGGCTATGTCTGGTTCAGGAAGTACAGTATTTGCATTGATGCCAGAATAAGGAGAAGTGGGAATAGGGATTTCCCTAGACCTGGATGTAATACAAAAGGTATAAACGAACATATACATTTTTAAAGAATTTACGTTTCAAAAAGACAGAATTCATTAGTGATGATATACTCATATTTGAAACACATGAGAAACTTGCTACTTTTTTCTCTTCTGTTATCCGTAGTTGGGATAGGGCATGCCCAGGAAGGAACAGACATTCAAATGGAGATTAAAAACTTCCAGGGAAAAGAAGCCTATCTGGCCTATTACTATGGCGACAAACAATACATCAAGGATACCCTGGATGTAATAAGCGGGAAAACCAGTCTAAAGGCAGATACACTTTTACCTGGTGGGATTTACTTGGTAGTTCTTCCTCCCAGCAATAGCTACTTTGAAGTAATCATAGATAAAGATCAGCAGTTCTCCCTCTCTACAGATACTACTGACTTTGTCTCAAATATGGTTATCCAGGGATCTCAGGAGAATGAGCTATTCTACGGCGACTTGACCTTCCTGCGTGAGCAACGTGCCAAGGCCACCTCTCTGCAGGAGAAAATTAAAGCTGCGGGAGAGGATAAAGCGAAAGCGGCTCCTTTCCAGGAAGAACTTAGTGGACTCGATAAGGTAGTAAAAGGCTACAGAAAAAAGCTGGTAGAAGACAATCCTGATTTCTTATATGGGAAGGTCATTAAATCTATGCAGGAACCTCAGGTACCGGAAGCACCTGTAGACGAATTTGGGGTAAAGGATTCCCTTTTTCCATTCAGATACTACAGAGCACATTTCTTTGATAATCTGGATTTCAATGATGAGCGTATGCTCAGAACACCAGTATTCTTTTCTAAAATAGATAGATACCTGGAGCAACTAACCTATAAGCACCCGGATTCCATAAATACTTCTATCGACTATATCATTGGAAAAGCGGATAAGGATAAGGATGTCTTCCAGTTCTTAGTGGTGAACCTTCTTAACAAATATGCCAACTCCAAGATCATGGGCATGGATGGGGTGTACGTACATATGGTAGAGCAATACTACATGAGTGGGAAAGCTTTCTGGACTGATGAGGAACAAGTGAAGAAAATGGAAGAGAGAGCCTTAGCCCTTACGCCTACGCTTATCGGTAGATTGGCCCCTAACTTCCGTGTGCAGGATCAGAAAGAAGAGTTTATTGCCCTTCATGATGTAGACGCTAAGTATACCGTTCTGTATTTCTGGGATTATGACTGTGGCCACTGTAAGAAAATTACTCCTCAGCTCATGGAACTGTATGCAGATAAACTGGACCATGATAAAGTTGCCCTCTTTTCTGTGAGCATCAACGGTTCTGTAGATATCTGGAAAGAAAAAATAGATGAGTATAAAATAGTGGGTATAGCTACTCAGGACCACTATAGAAAGTCCGGCTTTGATCAGATGTATGATATCAGAAGCACACCTAGAATCTTTCTCCTGGATGAGAAGAAGAACATCGTAGCTAAGCAAATCTCAGTAGAGCAACTGGAAGACCTACTTCAGAAGCTGGAAGAAGATGAGAACGGTGAAGGAGAGGTTTCCAGCGGAAGATAATCAGTTTCTTACAGTATAAAAGAAAATCCAAACTCCATTCTTGGCATGCCGGGGATGGGGTTTGTTGTATTTTCCTTGAATAAATCTGAGAGGCGGTAAGAATAATACAGAGAGAGCCATTTGTATCCCACCCGCCCATAAAGCCCGTAACGTACATCCTGCAGGTCAGGTACATCCTTAATGACGGTTTTTACTTCCTGTCCCAGAGAATTTTGGAACTTCACTTTATAGGCGCTATTCAGCAGGTATCCGGCATAAGCACCCCCTTCTATATGAACCAGCGGATCTCCATCTTCATCCTTGGTGATGTTCACGAAAATGCCTACTGGAACTTCCAAGTACATCATTCTGTGCCTCTCCAAGTCTAAATCAGTAGTCGTACTGGGATAGGTTTTTGAATCTAGCTGCTCATAGGAAAGTAATTGCCAGGCCAAACCTGGTTGGAATCTGAATCCAAAACTACCGTGATTGAAGTTGGTCTTAAAACT
>JBCBKZ010000711.1:0-3228 GCA_038520955.1 Bacteroidota bacterium
AGACCTCGATTTCTCAAAAGGAAAGTGGGCACTGATAGGCATACCCCTTCACAATTATCGAAATCTTCCCGTCCAAAGCGAGATGCAGACCTTCATCTCCAAGGATAAGCGCTTCTTTGAGGAGCTTAAGCAGAAGTGGGATTTTGATATGACCTTTGAAGATAAGTGCGACTATCATTATGCCCTTAAGTTTTACAGAGATGGAGAATTAGTCAAAACGCTAAAACTGAATCTCCTCTGTGGTTATATTAATAGTGATGGTCTTGCCTTTGAATTTGATCCGTCAGAATTCAAAACATTCAGGTATAATGCTGAAAAGGTAGACTGGTCCAGAATTTCTTTTGGAGACCATGATAACCTAAAGAAGGCCATCAGCGTCTTAGACAAATCCAAAGATGTATACTGGTATGATGAGGTTCGCCAATTCAAATATCAGGGCTTCTTTATGATCAGCATAAATAAACTCCCCTGGAGTTCAGACAGAGATTCTCTCTATAATAAGGTCAATGATATTCTTTCTTATCAGACCCGGGGAGGAGACTTTTTTCTGCAAGAATACTTTCATGAGGTATCAGGAGATTATCTGAGTGTCCGATATCTGGTTAACTGTGATGAATTCTTGGTGGACATGCTGAATGGCAGCCAATACATTAAGTGGAGGTCCCATTTCCATAACCGGGATTCAGTAAGTGTGGTAGCCATAGGAATAGACAAACGGAAATACTGGAAGCTTCTCAGATCTGATTAAGGCAAACATTCTATTCAGAAAATCAGTATACTGTTTGGTATCAACTTAAATCCTCAATTATGAAAGCTATTTATAACGGAAAAGTAATTGCTGAAAGTGATAAAACAGTAGTCATAGAAGGCAATCACTATTTTCCTGTAGACACAATTAAATCAGAATATTTTAAGACCAGTGAGCTACAGACTACTTGTCCATGGAAAGGATTAGCCTCCTACTATTCTGTAGAAGTAGATGGAGAAATGAATGAAGATGCAGCATGGTACTACCCAGAACCCAAAGCAGCCGCTTCAGCTATCAAAGATCATGTGGCTTTTTGGAGAGGAGTAGAAGTTACGGAGTAAGTTAAGCAAGCAGCTTAATAAGACTCTTTAAATAATTCTGATAAAAAGATTGAAAGGTCTTAGTTTGCTCAGGCAGGCTGAGACCTTTCAACTCTTCAGATAGTAAAATCCCTCCAGTCCAGTTTTCAGTATGCCATTTTCCAGGCCCATCATATGTAGGTAGCAGCTTAACATCCGGTGCTGGATAAGGGCCTAGATAGAAATAGGGCGTATCATAATGATCATCAGCTGGTACATACCCTATCCCTATGGTCTTACTTTTCTCTTTATCAACAGTCATCAAAATAGCCAGGTCAAAATGATGGGGCCAACAGCGAATCTCAGAAACATTGCCATGAACCCGAGTGAATTCCTTGAGAATGGCGTATGCCTGATCATTCCAGCTAGTGAAGGCTTTGATGGTTTCCAGGTCTAAGGGAGAGAATTTCTTGTTCTGATCTGCTACCTCTGGAGGAAGGTCCTTATAAGGGTATTCCGTTTTTAGCTTTCCCATGTCAAATCCATAATCTATCAGGATAGGCTTCATCTCTTCCAGGATTTGCAGGGTAGATTTTCCTGCCAGCAGGTAAGTAGCGATTACCTCTTCATCCTTCCTAATAATGAGTTTGTATTCCCAATAGTCGATTTCGAACCTGAAGGCTCCGTTGAGCCACTTTCCTATCATCGCTTTACCTTCAGTATCCCAGCGTAAGGTAGCATACTCATCTTCCATATGACGGGGGCAGTAGCTTCTACCCATCATAGCCAAAATTTGTACGGCTCTGTGGAACTCATTTCTCACTTCCCACCAAAGGGAGTTAGGAAGTGGCTTCAGTGAATTTTCTTCAAAAGTCAGTTGAGTATAGTCCATAAATACTGAAGGTTAGCTAACAGAAAGCGGAAAATCAGGTTGATGATAAGACAGAACTCTCATAAGAAAATAAGATAAATAATGAATAAAAAACGGATTAACCCTGGTCCCGGTCAGGAATCAGTTTGGGACTATCCCCGCCCCCCTAAACTGGAGAAATTCTCCGGCCACATCAGAGTCATGATAGGAGATGACATCTTGGCTGACACTCATGGGGCCTATCGTGTGCTGGAAACCAGTCATCCTCCGGTCTACTATCTTCCCCCTACAGACTTAAATATGAATTTTCTGGTAGCCAACCCATCAAGCTCCTACTGTGAGTTTAAAGGAATGGCTGCATACTATGACCTTTACTGGAACGGACAGATGATCCCTAAGGTAGGCTGGTACTATCCCTCACCTAGTGCTTCATTTACTCCCATCAAGGATTTTGTAGCCTTGTATGCGCATAAGGTGACAGCCTGCTTTGTGAATGATGAGCAGGTTCAAGCCCAGGAAGGAGACTTTTATGGCGGATGGATCACCTCCAGGATTGTAGGTCCATTTAAAGGAGCAGCTGGCACTTGGGGTTGGTAGAAATTTGATTCCCGGACCTGCGGTCATTAACTTGAAAGGTAATGATAGCAGTAGAAACGCTAAGTAAGAGGTTTGGGGAATTCACGGCAGTCAACGAGGTAAGCTTTGAAGTACCAAGGGGCAAGAGAATGGTTTTGCTGGGTACCAGTGGCTCAGGAAAAACGACTACCCTCAAAATGCTCAATCGTATCATTGAACCCTCTTCAGGACTCATTCGCATCAATGAACAAAATATCCTGGACCAGTCTCCAGTAGAACTTAGGAGAAATATAGGCTACGTCATTCAGCGCATAGGCCTTTTTCCACACTACACAGTAGCCCAAAATATTTCTGTGGTTCCCAGACTGTTACATTGGGAGAAAGAAAAAACAAATGCAGAGATGGGGACTTTACTGGAAAAACTAAGATTAGATCCAGATGAGGTCCTCCATAAATACCCCCACCAGCTGAGTGGAGGTCAGCGACAAAGGGTAGGACTTGCCAGAGCACTTATCACTTCCCCTGAAATCCTCCTTATGGATGAGCCCTTTGGGGCACTAGACCCCATCACCCGGGAGTCTATCAGAAAGGAATTTCTTCAGCTAGATGTACTGAAGGACAAAACCATCGTTATGGTAACCCACGATCTGGAAGAAGCCTTTGAATGGGGACACCAAATCATGGTGATGGATAAAGGGAAATGTATTCAGTTGGGTACGCCCTCAGAACTTTTG
>JBCBKZ010000712.1:0-3226 GCA_038520955.1 Bacteroidota bacterium
AGCTCTGTTTCTTCATTGTTGTCAGCAAAGTGCTCCATAATGACATAGGAGTCAGAGTCCAGACTCCAGATATAATCGGCATAGTCCTTCAGAATAGCGATTCTGCTAGGATCTCTTCTGGACATTAAGCCTGCATCATTTCCGGAGTTGGTCTGAGTAAGTCCCTTAGATAAGTCAAAGCGGAATCCATCAAAACGATATTCTTCTATCCACTGTTCCAGGTTTCTTTTCACCCATTGCTTGGTGCCTTCGTATTCATGGTTTACATCATAACCCACATTAAATGGGTGTTTGGGGGTTACATTCAACCAAGGGTTGGCTTCTGTAGGGCGGAAGTTGGCATTGTCCCAATACAACTGTGCCAATGGACTCTGGCTAAACACATGATTGAATACCACATCCAGAATGACACCCATTCCTCTGGCGTGAGCAGCATCTATGAAAGCCTTCAACTCATCTCTGCTTCCATAATATTTATCTACTGCCAGCTGGAAAGAGGGATTATACCCCCAACTAATATTTCCTTCGAATTCATAGATGGGCATAAGCTCTATGGTATTTACGCCCAGCTTCTCAAGATAATCCAGTGAGTCAGTGAGGGAAGCATAACTATGATCATTCAAGAAGTCTCTGATCAAAAGCTCATAAATGACCATGTCAGCTTTCTCCGCTGGTACAAAATCATTTACCTGCCAGTCATAGCTTAGCTTCTCAGCATCAAAGGCAGTTACAACTCCGCTGGCTCCCTTAGGGTAGGGGGGAAGCCCTTCAAATGAGGAAGCTTGTATGAATGGATCATTGGCTGGATCCAGTACCACCTCAGAATAAGGATCTGCAACTGTGGTAGACAGGTTCACCATATACTGGTAGGTATGCTCTCCCTCACCGAATGCTTCTTTTGGGATTTCTATCCAGTAGGTTTCCCCATCAGTAGATTCGTTCATCACGTAATCTGCATTAGGCGTGAAGTTATTCATGGGAGTGAGCAGGGTCGCATTCAGTTTCCCGGGTGCATGTAGTATGAAGACGTATGAGTCTTCCAGGTAATTCAGGCCTGGTCTGGTACCTTCAGGTGGATCTTGTACGACATTAGAACTAGCCCAAACAGAGTAGGAAGTTTCTTTGGAAACCGTTTGTCCTCCTGAGCGGGCTTCTACTCTCATCATATTAGTGCCCACCTCGTCAGGAGTAAAAGAGAAGTTGGCATTCTGAAGAGAATCATTATAGATCTCCTCCTCATTATTCCATACAATGATTCTGGCATTTTTACTGGACTGAACATCCACATTAAGACTAGCTCCCTCGAAGACAATCTTATTGGCAGTAGGTTGGGAGAAGGCAACTTGTAAGTCATCACCTGAAGGAGAAATATCTGCAAAAATATCGGCGCCTCCTGTTTCTCTACCAGTAACACTTCCGTTGGCATTTCTAAAGACAAAGGCTAGTTTTTCTACCTGATCTCCTGCTTCAATCCCAAAGTATTGGGTGATGTTAAAGCTGAGAGAATACAGGTCGTCCTCTAATCTATCATATCTGATTCTGGGATCACTGGTTCCCCAATCTGCTATCACATATTTCCAGTCTCCAGAGTTACTGCTTTGAGAGGTGATGACACCAGTATGGGCATATACTTCTCCGGTAAACCCGGCAAGTCCGCCATCTCCTTCCTGTGCGTTAAAGAAAACAGTAACGTCATCATACTGAGTAGGATTTGCCGGTTCGGTCCATACTACCGCACCCTGAGGAACATACACTACATGTTCTTCGATCTCATGAACCTGATTGATAGGCAGGGAAGGGACCACCTGTCTAATGCCGGAAGGCCAATTAATGACTACACTGTCAATCTCAGTTAGGTCCCCTAGCCCAAAATGGACCTTGTTGGAGTTTTGGGATGCATAGCCTGAACCTGCCGTAACGAAATCCATTTGCTGGGTTCCATTAGCATAGAGGGTGAGGTAACTTCCGATTCCGTAAGAATTAGACTCAGTTCCCTTTAATTCAAATCCAATGTAGGATTTACTGGTACTGGTATTTCTGAAGATTTGATTCCCATCATTCTGGCCATTATTGGCAATTGCGATATCCAGCTTGCCATCCAGGTCAAAGTCTGATACGGCAGCTCCATAGGAACCATACGTATTTTGCACGCCTCCAGGGGTACCATCTATGTAGAAGGAAAGATCTCCTCGATTTACATACAAGACATTAGGAATATTACTCTGGCCATTAACGCCAAAATAGCTATCATTAGCCACGTATAGGTCCTGCTTCCCATCATTATTGCAGTCAAAGAAGAAGGTGCTCCATCCCATCCCAATGTCATCCACACCTGCTCTTTCGGATACTTCCTCAAAAACGCCGGAAGGACGGCTGAAGTACATGAGGTTCTCTTCCAGGTTGGTCAGGTAAATATCTGGATATCCATCCTTGGTGAGGTCGGCTATATCTGTTCCCATTCCAAAGCCTACATAATCCAGACCTATCTCAGCAGAAACTTCTGTAAAAGTTCCGTCTCCTTCATTTCTATAGAATAGGTTAGGATCTACCCCATCACGTGTTTGGTAGAGATCCTGATCTCCATCCAAATCATAGTCAAAGAAAATGGCTCCCAGTGATCTTCCTTCATCAAATATTCCAGCCTCAGCTGTTACATCAGTAAAGCCCTGACCAGACTCATTTCTCCAAAGGATATTTTGTTTTAGCATCTCTGCTATGTACACATCCAGGTCGCCGTCATTATCATAATCCACGGCGTGAATAGAGCGGGGATTTCCCCCTGTGCCTATTCCGTAAGGACCACTGATATTAGTGAAAGAGCCTCCGTCATTTCTATAGAGAGCATCAGACTGAAAGAGGTTCACCACGAATAAGTCCAGGTCTCTGTCATTATCCATGTCAAACCAGAGGGCACAGGTAGATTGGCGATCATCATCCACCCCCATTTCAGCTCCTACTTCTTCAAATTGGAAGTTGCCCAGGTTTTTGTAGAGGAGATTTTTCCCGGACATGGTGCTGATATAAATATCATCCAGCCCATCATTATTATAATCGCCTATGGCTACCCCTCGGTTTTGACCTTTGACTGCAAAGTCATTTACGGAGGTTAACTCCTCGAAAATTTGAGAAAAGCTTTGGGTAGGTATAATCAATAAAAGAAGGGCCCCAAAAAGGGCAGAAGTAGTAGTCTTTCTCATATCACAGTAATAGCTATTACTGTGATATG
>JBCBKZ010000713.1:0-3222 GCA_038520955.1 Bacteroidota bacterium
GATTCTGCCTGGATTATGTTTCCTTTACAGATGCTGCCTGGGATACCCTTGCTACTTGTGGTAATGCAAGCATTACACTTGGTGGGAACAATGCTTCAGGGAGTACCTATTTATGGACACCTTCTCAAGGGCTGAATGATAGTACCATTGCTAATCCAACAGCTACGATTACAGATACTACTACCTATTTTCTAGAAGTAACGGATACATGTGGACTAACACGCTATGACACAGTTACCGTTTTCATTTCAGATAGACTGGTTCCAGTAGACGCAGGAATAGACCAGAGCATCTGTATAGGAGAAAGCACTCAGCTTTCAGGTACAGGTGATGGCACCTTTCGCTGGGAACCGGTAAATCTATTGAATGATGCACTCATTTCGAATCCTGTAGTTTCTCCACCAGATACAACTGCTTTCATTCTTACTGCTACCCGTACAGATGGATGTTCATCCTCTGACACTGTCTTCATACAGGTACTTCCAGGTCCAGTCGCTAATGCAGGATCAGATACCAGCTATTGTGAAGGAGGACAAACGCTTCTTTCAGCTTCTGGTGGTCAATCTTATACATGGTCGCCAGTTACTGGTCTAAATAATCCCAACATAGCTTCTCCTACCCTTAGCGGAACCCAGGGAGGATGGTACAGAGTAGAAGTTACTGATAGCCAGAACTGTACTAATAGAGATAGTGTCTTCATAACGGTTAACCCACTTCCTGATGTAGATGCAGGACCGGATACAAGTGTTTGCATAGGAGAAAGTATTCGCCTTAGTGGCAGTGGACTTTTAAACCTGGAATGGCAACCAGCCTCACTCTTTACGCAGAATACCATTCCGAATCCCTTGCTTACCCCTACCCAAAGTCAGACGCTCATTCTACGTGTAACAGACAGGAACTTATGTAGTAATCAGGATTCTGTAAATATCACTGTTAACCCCCTACCAGTCATTACAGAGGTTAATGATCAGCTGATTTGTAAGGGAGACAGCGCATTGCTAAGTGTCAATGGAGCAGAAACCTATACCTGGTTTCCAGATGCAGGCTTGAGCGAACCTGATGGCTCCAATGTCATGGCTTCTCCCATGGCAGATACCCGATATACAGTCATAGGAGTAGACCAAAACAACTGCCGGGATAGTGCGAATGTCCTTATCGCCCTAAAGGATAAACCAGTTGCCTTGGGTCCAGATTCACTTACTCTCTGCCCTGAAGATCCTTTTACTTTGTCAGTGAGTGGAGGAGATACTTACTTATGGAATACGGGCGAGGCTAGCTCTTCCATAGCATCCAGTCTTTCAACCTCTCCTACCAAGTTTTGGGTAATTCCCTACCTGGATGATTGTCCGGGAGATACTGCTTTTTCAGAGGTCCGATTTCACGACTACCTAGCCAAGGCAGAATTCACTCTTAATACTGAAAAAGCTCCTTACCCGGCTACCATACAGGCAATAGACCTTAGCCAAAATGCCACTTCCTACCAATGGAAATTCGGAGAAGGAAGCTCCTCCACGGATACTAATCCAAGGAATGTCTATGCTACCCCAGGAACCTATCTTATTCAATTGTTGGTTGAAGACCTTAACGGTTGTCTGGACAGCACAGAACTTCAGGTTGAAATTCTAAACAGAAATCTATTTACCCCAAATGCATTTACACCTAATGGAGACGGTAAAAATGATGAGTTTTTCATTTCGATCGGAATGATGAGTTCCTTTGAAATAGTCATCGTTGACAAATGGGGGAAACGAGTCTTTCAAAGCAATGACATAGATTTTTCTTGGGATGGAACTGTTTCGGGAGGGTCCGTTCCTGAGGGGACTTATTCTTTTCTCATCAGAGGTATAACCGTTGAAGGTATACCCATTGTAAGACCGGGTACCATTAACTTGTTTCGTTAACTATCTGGCCAGAGGCTTACGGGAAGCGAAGATCACAGAGATTTCTACACTCAGCATTCTCATTCTTCCTCCGTTAAAGTTCTCTATATCTGGATTAGGATTCTTCAGAACATTACTGACACCTACATGGTAGTAGAGGCCGGTATTGATATACCCAAAGTTGGAGGTGAAGCTTACTGCTGCCCCAAAGGGTAGATGGAAATAGATGTCGTTAATTTCTTTATCAGGCGTATCCTGGAACCCACTCGCATTCCACCTATATCCCAAGACTGCCCCTATTCTGGGATGAAACACGCCGAATCGGGGACCGGCTTTCAGGTCTATTTCTACTGCTCCTAGCCCACTCTGTCTGTCTTCATCAAAGTCTTCCATGATCACAGGGATTCCATTTCCTCCCGGATCTTTATACAGCACATTCATCCCAAGTTCCACCCCGCTCCTCTCTTTATACTGACTCCAGAATACGCCTAAACCACCGGAAGAGAACCAGCTATCAATTAGGCCGAAGTCGTTGGCCTGATGGAAGTAATGGAAATTACCTACGTACCGGATCCCTATGCCATTCTGAGCCTGTGTGGATGATACAAGCGTACAGATAAGACAAACTGATAGGAATAATCTTAGCTTAATATTGGAAGCGAAAGCATCCTGGAGATTATGTAGCAAGTTCATATGTGTTAACGGATTCTGGACCCTTTAGGATCATAGCCTACTGTGAGTTCAAAGTTAAGCGCTCTTATTCTACCCTGGCCGTTTCTGTTTCCAGAGCCTTTGACCACATTACTGATTCCTAGATAATAAGACGCCCCAAAGCCGACAGACCCGAAATTTGTAGGTAAATCAAGCGAAAAACCGAAAGGAAGGGCAAAGTAAGTATTGTTAATAGCTCCCTGTCCGCTGGTCTGAAATCCTTCTGTTTGAAGGCGGTACCCTATCACATATCCTATCTTTGGATTAAAGATGCCTATGCTGGGGCCAGCCCTAAAATGTGCCTCTACCGCCGTGAGTCCTACTCTTTGAGTATCATTAAAGTCTTGCATGACCAGGGGAAGATTGGGGAAGAATCCATTGTCATTAGCAGACTTATGGATGAGGTTAATTCCAGCTTCTATTCTACTCTCTGTCTGGTAACGCGCCACGAAAACGCCCAGCACACCAGTGGAGAAAAAATCTTCCGCTAAGCCTAATGCCTGTGCATCAGGAAAGTAATTAAAATTAGAGGCAAACCTAATCCCCAGCTCAGTTTGTGCGAGAACCTGAGGAAGTAGCATACATGAAATTATGAAGAGTCCTAATACTCTCATAGGAAGTAAGTGACAGT
>JBCBKZ010000714.1:0-3221 GCA_038520955.1 Bacteroidota bacterium
AGAGAAGTTATAGAGAGGCTGAGCTAAAATTTAAAGAGCACGAGAGAATGATAGAGGAGAAAGCCAGAAAGATGGAAGAACGCTTTGAGATGTTGGAAAGAGATCTGAAATCCAGCCTGTACGAGATGGGCCTCATAGAGAATGTGGGACAGGATGCCAGACTGAACATCAAGGGAGACGTGGTGAAGGTAAATGGGAAAAAGGTAAGTGATTCTGAGGCCAAAGCCATAAAAAGAAAATTGAAGATGTACGGAATTAACCTTCAAGACAAGAGAAGTGCATTTACCATGAATATGGATTAATTCCCTTCCGGGTCTTACACAGAAATGCCTGAAACACTCAGTTTCGGGCATTTCTCTTTTCTAAATAGTGCTTTTTATTAACAATCTGGCCTGTCTAATAGTATTTTTATTAAGCGTTATGATTCAAAGAAGTATGTGGAAAGGAAATCTTTCAAGGGATCTCACATTTTCATGCATTTCCCTTTTCCTTTCTCTCATTTCCATCTCCATCTTCCTAAGTAGTTCCCCACTCACCTCTCCTTCGCTTTTTTGCTCATTATATTGGAGTGCCAGATTTTCCAAAACCATTTGTTTTTCCTCTAACGCAAGTCTCTGCTTTTCTTCCTCTCTCTCCAGTCTCTCTGCCAGCCTTTCAGCTTTCTCACTGATTCTTTCCTGCATATTCTCATACTGCTCTTGTAAAAGCTGCATGTGTTCCTGCAATTGGACCATTTGTTGTTCCATTTCCTCCTGAATCCGGCTCTCGATTTCCATCTCCATTTCAGGGGCTTCCGGGAATTCAGGCATTTCACCTATTTCTGGCATTTCCGGCATCTCTGGTGCTTCCGGAAATTCCTCCATTTCAGGCAACTCAGGTACTTCTGGCTTTTCTGGCGCTTCAGGCGCCTCGATGATGGGGCTATCCAACCTCATGACAAAGATCTCAGGATCAAAGATGTTAGCCACTTCTCCAAATCTTTCTTCTATCCACTGTCCATGAATTTCAAGCGCTAACTCCTCCATTTCCGGAAAAGGTTCAGTACCAAATTCCTCCGTGAAGGAGTGTTCTTCTTCTACTCCTATTTCTTCCCATACTTCTTCTTCCCAGCTTTCTTCAAAAGAATCCATCATGCCTTCCTCCCAGGCAGCCACCAGGTTCACATGATTATCTTCTGCTGCCGTTAAGGGACTGGAAGTAATCCCCCATATTCCCATAAACAGCCCAGCTACCAGTAAGAATGAAAGCCATGGACGCTGATGTGAGGTTTCTTTTTCTAAAGAAGGTGTCAACAGTCGCCTAACTCTTCCGAGGAGGAATTGCTTATTACTTCCCTGAATACCCATAGCCAGGCTCACAGCAGACTGCTCGTAACTCTGTACTTCAGCCAATGCTTCTGCATATTTCAAGGGGCTTTTTATCACACTTACTGCCATATCATCGCAGCATAGCTCTCTCTCTTTTTTGATCATATTAGCCATCCACCAATAGGCAGGGTGGTAAAAGAGGATCATTTCCATTCCGGAGATGACAATGTTTACCAGGTAGTCATGCCTTTTGACGTGGGCCAGTTCGTGAGAAATAATGGCTTCCAGGTGTTCCGGCTGTAAGCCTGTCAGAAGGGCTGCTGGGAATAAGATGATGGGTTTAATATGGCCCACAAGTATAGGACTCATAACGTGATCACTCGCCAATATTTGTATATCCTTTCCTATGTCCATTTTCTTCAGCAGGATATCCAGTTTCTCTCGCCAGTGTTCCTCCGCTATGAGATAGGCTGATTTTTTCAGGTACTGTACATACATCCAACCACTCACCCACTTAAGGCCGAAGATGATAAAACCTGATAGCCAGATGAGGTTGAATAGGCTCCCATATTCAAAAACTATGTCTTGAAACCAGTATTGAATTTCGTATAGAGAAGCGTGCTCTTCTCCATGGAAAAAGTGGGCTGTCGCTTCTTCCTGTATATCATAGGCAAAGGTGATGTCTCCTGCTTCATAGATGGTAGCAGCAGAAGTATCTATCTGCTGAAAGAGGGTAATACACATCCAGCATAGCCAGGTAAACATGGCCATGATACCGGAAACATATCTCCCGGAAGGAGATTTCATGTTGGTCATTTTTAAAACAACCACCAGTAGTAACCAGAGAACGAGTCCCTGCCAGATGGAATGGAGCAGGGTCCATGTGAGCGCTTCAGCTAATTGGCTTTCCAGGAATGTGTTCATGACTTGTCTTCTTTCTTAGATTCTTTGGCTTTTTCTTCAATAAGTGCTCTAATCTGTTCCAGCTCATCAGCAGAAGCTTGATGATGGCCAAGTGCGTGCATAACCAGGTTCATGGCAGATCCACTAAAAGCAGTGTCTACCAAACGATCCACCAAATTCTTTTGGGTTGCTTCTGCTGAGATCTTTGCCTGATAGATATGGGTTCTACCATCTTTCTCCCTTGAGAGAAATCCCTTAGCAAACATGATCTGCATCAGCTTTAAGGTAGTGGTATAACCTACCTCCTCTGTTTCTGAACTTCTGGAAGCATTAAGAATAGTATTCACCTCCTTAACGGTTGAAGGCCCCTCCTTCCAGAGAACATTTAAAATGGCCAACTCTGCATTAGTTGGTTTTGACTTCATCATACCCATGATTTTATTTTACGAATCATTTCGTACTTCAATATAGTACGAAGGGATTCGTAAATGCAAGTTTATCTACGAAAAAGTTCGTATTATCTATAAAAAGAAGATAATTCTGGAGAAATGAGGAGGTTTATTACCTCAGCCAGCAGCTACTATGGCGGAATCTTGTGGCTTACGGGAAACTAAATAAAGATATCCCAACGCTCCCCCTACAAACTGAAGGATCAAATGGGAAGAGTGAATAATGATGGCAAAGGTTCTCCCCAGGTTCCCGGAAACCTCCGGATCAGGATGCACCTGAAAGGCAATGAAGGTGAAGATCACAGCTGCATGATAGGGTCCTATTCCGCCTGGCACAGGGAGTGCGTAGCCAAAGGCCCCAATGATGGTCACCAGCAGTGAGAAATACACAAAGGAAAGATCCAACTCCTGGAAGTCAGGCAGACTAAAGAAGACCACATAGGTCATCAGCCAGTAACACAGCCAAATAGTGAAAGTGTAGACAATGAATAACCATGGCTTCTCAATCTTTCGGATGCTGATAGCAGATTCCCACAGCTTTTTGGCAAACTCCATGATTTTC
>JBCBKZ010000715.1:0-3219 GCA_038520955.1 Bacteroidota bacterium
AATTGGTTTAGAAAGCACCAATTTAACGGATTACAGAAGAAAAACCTATTCTGAATTCCTCCAATATGCAAAAGAAAGGCCCTTGGTTTATTTACCTACACATGATCCTTTTTCTCTTCATCGGTTAAAAAATCAGGTCTTTCTTCTGTAATCCGTTAAATTGGTGCTTTCTAAACCAATTACACATGAGACGGACAAACTGCTTACTACTCATCATTTCTGTGGGACTATTCCTTTGGTCCTGCAATCCCAATGAATTATCAAACAGCCTGACGGCTGTTTCTCCTGAAGGGAAAAATTCGGTAACTGTAAGCCTTACAGCTGAGGGTCAACTACAATATGTGGTTCTCCACGGGAAGGATACGGTCATAGCCCCTTCTACCTTAGGCTTCACTTTTAAGGATTCTCCCGCATTAGGGGCCGGCCTGGAAATAACCGATAGCTATCAGATAGGGACCGAAGAAAAATGGGAAATGATTTGGGGGGAGCAAGAGTTTGTTCGGAATGATTTCCAGGAGCTTTTTGTAGCTGCTCAGGAGAAAGGAGATCCTGGAAGAACTATCCATTTAAGATTTAGGGTGTTTGATGATGGCATAGGATTCAGGTATGAGTTTCCAGAACAAACAGGTTGGGAGGAAGTCGTTATTCTGGAAGAAAATACAAACTTCCAGTTAATAGAAGACTATACCAGCTGGTGGATACCGGGAGACTGGGAAATTTATGAACATCTCTATACCACCTCAGCAGTTTCAAAGATTAATGCGCTTGCCAAGCGCGGGCATCCTAACCTGATAGCTACCTATATTCCACAGAATGCAGTGAATACGCCCATCACCATGCGGTCAGAGAGTGGACTCCATTTGAGCTTTCATGAAGCCGCCTTAACGGACTATGCCGGGATGACGCTGAAAGTAGATACTGCTAGTTTGAAGTTAAGTAGTGGGCTGGTACAGTCAGAAAAAGAAGGATACGCTGTGAAAAGGAGTTTACCCTTTTCTACTCCATGGAGGACTATACAGATAGCTGATAAAGCTACCGAGCTAATTGAGTCAAAGCTAATTCTAAATCTGAATGAGCCTAATAAGCTGGGAGATGTAAGTTGGGTAAAGCCCGCTAAGTATGTGGGAATTTGGTGGGAGATGCACCTTTCCAAGTCTAGCTGGGACCTGGCTAGTGGTAAGCATGGAGCTACTACCGCTAATGCCAAGAAGCACATAGACTTCGCTGCGGAGAATGGACTTGACGCAGTACTGATAGAGGGATGGAATACAGGCTGGGAAAGATGGATAGGCTTCCCAGATAGAGAAGGAGTATTTGACTTTGTGACGCCTTACCCTGACTATGATCTGGAAGGAGTTGTCGCATATGGGAAGGAGAAAGGAGTGAATGTGATGATGCATCACGAAACTTCTGCGGCTCCCAGAACCTACTCCCAACAAATGGACACCGCTTACGCCCTTATGGAAAGATTAGGGATAGGGGCGGTAAAAACGGGTTATGTAGGCCCTATTATTCCTGAAGGAGAATATCACCATGGACAGTGGATGGTGCAGCATTATAGAGAAGCCCTGGTCAAAGCGGCTAAGCATAAGATAGCTATCAACGCACATGAACCTATAAAAGCCACGGGTATCAGAAGAACCTATCCTAACGCTATATCCAGAGAAGGGCTAAGGGGACAGGAGTTCAACGCATTCTCCGTAGAAGGAGGAAACCCACCGGAGCACTTACCCATAGTAGCATTTACCAGAATGTTGGCTGGGCCCATAGACTATACCCCTGGGGTGTTTAACCTGAAGCTGAAGCCTTACAAAGAAAGTAATCAGGTAAAGTCTACCCTTGCCCAACAGTTAGCGCTATACGTGGTGATCTACAGTCCTATACAGATGGCTTGTGATCTGGTAGAGAATTATGCAGATCAGCCTGCCTTCCAGTTTATCAGGGATGTGGAAGTGAACTGGGATGAAACCAGGGTGTTGAATGGAGAGGTAGGCGATTACGTTACCATAGCTCGTAGGGCTAAGTGGTCAGACACCTGGTTTCTGGGAAGTATCACAGATGAGAATGCCAGAGAAATAACCGTAAAACTGGACTTCCTGAAAAGTGGTGAGAAGTTCATCATGACTGAGTATGTAGACGCGGATGATGCACACTGGGATGATAATCCTACTGCTATTAACATCAATACTCGCGAAGTTGAGAAGGGAGATGAGCTAGTCCTGAAACTAGCGTCTGGTGGAGGTGCTGCGGTGAGTTTCTTTAAAGTGGAAGAATAGTCAGAACATAGCATAAAAGTATGAGCCATACTGCAATCTCAGTATGGCTCATATTCTTTTTTTGAGGAGGTATGTTCTTTAGAAAGTTAAGTATAGCGAGCTGTAGATATACTCCTAAAAATCTCTCAACTCTATGCCTCATATAACAAAGAGGGCAGGCCGTTCCTCCACGGGTTGTGGGAGGAAAGCAGCGTTGCATTGGAGGGACAAAGCGTTTTTTCTTCTTTTTGGGGCGATTGCCAAAAAGAAGTCCCGCGGAAGGCGACGTAACACTGGTAAAGCTTATTTATGAAATAAATCTGGTACTGAAATACATGTAAAGAGATTCCCTATCAAGCCCTCTTCTTCATTTTCCTTGTTGAAAACGAAGTAAAAAACAAGAACGAACAAACCAAGGCCTTCCCACCGGCCATCCTCCCCGCGTTCGTTCACCCCTGCGCTCAGGAGAATCTTATTGTCCTGAGGAGAAAATCCTTTAATTCGACCTGAAACACCAAATTTTATACTGGTGGATGCCTTTCAAAAGAAAGTTATCTCGCTTCGTGGCTAACATGAAATAGATAACACTAAATACTTAATTCCCGCTATTAATCCTTTTTAAGCAGTCCGATCTGTTTCCCAATGATCTGGTCCACGGTACGATCAGGAAGGAACTTGGGTAAGGTGTAATTAGCCATTTTCCCTTTGAGGAAGGCATAATAGGTTTTGGGTTTAGGCGATTCATGTATCCCTAAAATTTTACTTCCCAGGAATTTGGCTGGTAGCCCGTCTTTCCCCATTTCCTGAAAGTAGTCAGAGAAGTTGGAGAATGCCTCATGATAGGGAGTTTCTTCAAAAGCATCTGTCTCTATCCCTTTCTCCCAAATAGCCGTTATGATAGGACCAGGTGCGATGATAATCACATCAATCCCATAAATCTGTAATTCTCTCCTCAAGCTATGGG
>JBCBKZ010000716.1:0-3216 GCA_038520955.1 Bacteroidota bacterium
AAGGAATAGCTGTCTATTTGAGCACCCAGCTCAGATTTATGAATTAGGTCTGGATGAAAGAATAAGGTCCATGCTCGTTCATGGCTTGCCTTCTCATTTCCTACTTCGTATTCAATTACTTGATTTGGTTTAAGAAAAATCAAAGTTCCTTCCTGAAAATCATAGGTGTTACGCCCATAATAAATAGTCCCCTCTGCATCGGATTTCAAGCTTACAGAATATAAATCCATGGTAAACCGTGCTTCCTTAAAGTTAGCGGGATCAGCTTCACTAAAGTCAGTGATGACCGAAACCAAAGGATGCTTTGGTTTCGGTAGCCCCAATTGACTATGGATTTCACTTATGGATCGAACGTGAAAAATGTTACTCATCTGTAATCGCTTATCCTTTCAACATCATGTCTGTCATTCTCCGGATAACCTTATCATAGGTTCTGTCATTCAGCACTCTTCTAATTGACAAGATAAGATTAGCATTTTTTCCTACTACATAGCGGGTTTTCGGTTTTTTCGCATGGATGATTTTTACTATGGCATCAGAGATGACAGAGGTAGGCGACATATTCTTGGGGTTATTAGCATTGATAAGCCCCTGAGCAACTTTCTCAGTTTCTATTTCATAGGCCGTCCCCTTAGCTCTATTTACTAAGGATTTACTCAGCACATCTACAAACTCTGTAGAAACTCCTCCGGGTTCCAGGACAACTACCTCTATTCCAAAGGGTTCTAATTCCATTCTCAAAGCGTCACTCCAGCCTTCTAAGGCAAATTTAGATGCATGGTACCATGAAGCTAACACGGGCATATGGATCTTCCCTCCTATGGAAGAAGTATTAATGATCTTGCCGCTACCTTGTTCTCTCATGGTGGGTAGCACAGCTTTGGTCATTTCGGCTACGCCGAACATATTTACATCAAACTGATGTCGGGCTTCTTCATAAGTAATATTTTCTACTGCTCCACTCAGGGAGTAGCCAGCATTGTTCCATAATACATCTATTCTCCCCTGCTCCTGGATCACTCGTTCGGCAGCTTTCTTGACAGATTCTTGATCAGTAACATCTAATGCCAAGGCATATCCGCCAGCCTTTACGATATCTTGCATTTTCTCTACTCTACGAGCAGCTCCATACACTATATGCCCTTCTGTTAGCAGACGAAGAGCAGTATCTTTTCCCATGCCAGAAGAGGCACCAGTGATCAATATGACTTGTTTCATGATTTTGTCTTATTAAGGTATAAGACAAAGTTGGGAAAGGCTGTTCTCCCTCATGGATACATTTTCCAGAAGGATGAATACATTTTGCAGAATCAGGGAATTGAGAAAAGAAAAAGTCGTCATGAACCTTAGCTCATAACGACATCTACACACTTAAAATCACTATTATTCTGTGGGGATTTTTGACAAAGCTTCTCCTACAATTGATCCCTTCTCATAAAACACATTCGAGCTTATCGGTTTATGACGATAGAGCTTACCTCTGAATACCCATCTACATTCACTCGATAAAAGTATAGCCCACTTTCATACCTACTGCCGTCAAAAACTACTGAATGAGACCCAGAGGTATACTTTTCGTTAGTCAATACTTCTACCTGCTTACCGAGTACATTAAATACCTCAATGACGACCTGAGCAGAGTTAAGTAATTCAAATGCTATGGTAGTTTCTTCAGAGAATGGATTAGGATAATTTCGGATGGCAGTAACCGTGGTTGATGAGGTCAAATCCTTTACACTTGTCACTGATGAGGTGTCTACGGATACCCTACTAAAAAACCCTAGTGGCTGGCCAGCCTCATTGCTGCAAAAGTATATATCCCCTAAATAGCCGGGTGAGGGTAAGGATATGGTTGGCACTGTTCCAGGGGTAGCAATTCTCCCTAATTCAGCCCCGCTCATTAAATCAAGCATTAATAAGTAGTCTACCTCTTCCTCTCTATTGTAATCATTTACATAAACAATCCCTTCTACTATGTTAGTTCCAGAGCTCACGTTTACCTCCTTTTCCCATAAGTATACCAGTTCCTCTTGCTCACTAATTTCATAAGCAGCAATTTTTCCATTGGCCTGATCATGTCCGATGATAACTCCTGTTTCCTCATCCAAGGTCAAGCCGAAAAAATCAAAGCCAGTAGTAATCGTATCAGAAAACATGAAGAAACCGTCCAATGTATCTTCTTCGAGAGAATAAGAAGATTCAGTGCTTTGCCAGAATATCTTCATGGCCTGTGTAGCATCTGCAAAGGAGGTATTGGTGGTATAGTGAACCCGATTATTAGCAATTTTGGGAGAAGTAGGCTCAGTATTATTTCCAGGCCCATAAGGTGCGTAAGCAGCTATCCAAGTACTGTCTACTATCAGGCTATCTTCTGTCACCAGCATTCTGAAAGTAAAGTTTTGGTTCAAATGATAGACATACTCATTTCCCAGGCTATCACAATCGAAACTTAGCCTGGCTGATCCAGCTTCTAGTTTTAGCTCACTTAAAATTTCAAGGCTATTGGCATCTACCACCCAAAAGCTCCCCTGGCTAAATTCTCCAAAATTGGCAGACTTGGTAATGATGAGGCCATTACTGGCTACGTTTAACCCATTGTAAACGGTTGATTGATCTTCCACCGGCATGTCAATAAAGTTAACTATGGACATATCCACTGGATCTATTTGGAAGATTCTTGCCTGGGCTACCGCATATAGATATCCGTTGGGATGATCTGCTAGTCCGCCCACATATGGGATGCCGGAACCACCTGAAAGATCCAGATATACAGTATCCATTGTCTCAGGGTCTACCTTCACTACATAGGGAGAAAATTGTGCATAATAGGCCAGATCAGGATTACCTGGTTCACCTGTAAGGATGATATTTTTATATAAATCTAATCCCAGCGGTTGGCCTCCAAAAACATACACTTCGTGGGTATCTACCGGAAAAATAAAAGAGGGAAATGGTAGCTCTATGCTTTCAATCACTAACGTACCCAGGTCAAATCCAGCAGGTAAACCTGTATTCTCCTGGACTGAGCTGGGTCCATTACAAGTCTGTCCCAATACCATATAAGGAGAAAGTATGGCCATCATGCAAAAAGATATTCTATAGAAGGTTTGGGTTATAGTTCTGATTTTCATTGGATTCAATTAGTTGGTGATCTTCAGGAAGACGGAATGAAACTAATTTAAGGATAGCCCACTAGAGACTGGAAGTTCAGTGAAG
>JBCBKZ010000717.1:0-3206 GCA_038520955.1 Bacteroidota bacterium
ATCATCATCATCCGGTTATATGGTATCTGGAAGCCTAACTGGGATATGCAGATCATCAGTAAGGTGCTGAAAGCCAGTTTCTCATTTGCCCTAATTACGGTCTTGTATTCCATCCATGATAAGGTAGATCAGGTGATGCTGGAAAAGCTGGCAGGAGAAGTAGAGACCTCTCTTTATGCAGGTGCTTACAGATGGCTGGATGCTGCGAGTATGTATTTATGGCTGACCCTAACAGTCATCTTTGCCAAATTTGCCTACCACATAAAGGAAGAAGATAAGCAGTTTAAGCTGCTGAAGTTAGGGCAGATCATAACGGCTCTCCCACTGATGTTTGTCTCTATCTTCGTCTTCTTTCATGGAGAGGTACTGTTATTTCTATTCTCAAACAGTAATGCCGGGCAGCTAGCGACAATGGAGTTAGCCTTAAAGATCCTTTTCATTGCACTCTTTATCAATGGAATCTTCATGGTGTATAGTACCCTGCTGACTTCTACCGGCTATGAGAAATTTGTCAATAAGATGATCTTCATTGGCATAGGGATCAACATCAGTATGAACTGGATCCTCATTCCCCATTATGGTGCTATTGCTGCTGCATGGTCTACTGTGGTTAGCCTGGGTTTAATGGGAGTAGGATATATCTGGTATACGGCTACTCACCTGAGTATAAAGGTGCCTTATGAGTTGCTCGGCAAAATTCTGTTCTCTGGACTTATTCTCACCGCATGTTTTTGGGGAGGAGAGTATCTTCAGGTAGAGTGGTATTGGAGTTCCCTAATATCAGCTGTGATTTATGTACTGGTTATCTGGAGAATTCAGCTCTTGCCTGAAGAGTTATTCCGTAAAAGCTGATGGCTAGTATGAGAATCTGCCATGTGAGTGTGCTAAACCCTGTCTTCCATAGTAGAATCTACTACAAATGGGCCTTAAGTCAGCTTCAGTCAGGGCATGAGATGGGCATCATTGCGCAAAGTCAGATTTCTTCCACCATCGTTCCTCAGGATATAGACCTTATGCCTTTTCCTACCTTCTCCCGCATGGGTTTGGGAAGACTGGGTACACATATCCGTATTTACCGCCGACTTAGAAAATGGAAGGCAGATCTGGTCGTGATCCATGCGCCCGAGTTACTATGGTTAGTCTGGGCTATGGGGAAACGGGTAAACTTCCACTATGATGTGCATGAGGACTACCAAAAGAACATACTCCATGGGAAGACCTATCCTAAATGGATCAGATCTGTTTTAGCCTCTCTGGTGAGAAAGTTGGAGAAGCTGGCCATGAAAAGAGTTCGGACAGCTTCATATGCAGAAGCTTGTTATGAGAATGTACTCAGCCTGCCAGCATCCAGATATTTAATTCTTGAGAATAAATTTAGTTCACGCGGCATAGGTAAGCCCGTCATTCAGGCACCCTTCAAAAAATATATGTTGTATGCAGGTACTATAGCTGAAGCCTGGGGGATATGGGAGGTTTTGGATGTTTGGGCTCGCTTAAATCAGCAGACTAAGGTGCCGCTCGTGGTGGCCGGGCATACCCATTACGGAGAACTGGTAAAGGATGTCCTGAGATTTGTAGAAAAGAACAGGCTGCAAGATCGGTTCCGGCTGATAGGTGGAACGCAGTATATTCCTTATTCTCACATCATCAGTTTGATGCAGCAGGCTACGGCAGTTGTTGCTTTATATCATGACCTGCCCCAGATCAAAGGGAAGTTGCCTACGAAGTTTTTTGAGGCTATGGCTTTCCAGAAGCCACTTCTGTTTACCCCTATGAAAGAGTGGATAGAATGTAATCAAGCCCATACCATAGGGATACCTTATCAGAGAGAAAAATTATCTCCTTTAGAAATCTGGGATCAGCTACAGCAGTTGGAAGTAGAAGTGGATGCTGATCTGTGGTCTTGGGAAGAAAAAAAGCTGGCCCAATTCATGGACCAGCATTATTTTGCTTTATCCGGGAAGTAGCAACTATCCCAGTGCGTCTATTTCTACCTGATTTCTCATCAGGTCATCAAAGTTTTCTCTCTTTCTGATCAGGTGTGCCTGACCGTCCAGCAACAATACTTCTGCAGGTCTGAACCTAGAGTTATAGTTAGAGCTCATAGAGTATCCATAGGCACCGGCATTCATTAGGCACAGAATATCTCCCTCTCTAACTTCAGACATCTTTCTGTCAGAACCGAAGGTATCAGTCTCACAGATGTAGCCCACTACCGTGTAGATACGCTTAGTCCCGTTAGGGTTAGAAACGTTTACGATTCTATGGTAGCCTCCGTACATCATAGGTCTGATGAAGTGGTTAAGACCAGAGTCTACTCCCACAAATACTGTAGCAGGGGTAGGCTTGATTACATTAGCCTGCATTAAGAAGTAGCCTGATTCACTCACCATATACTTACCCGGTTCAAACCAAATTTCTACCTCTTTCCCATAATCCGCCACAAAGGAGGCATAGGCTTCTCTCAGCTTTTTTCCTACTTCTTCTATGTCTGTGGTATTATCATTCTCCTTATAGGCTACTTTGAATCCACTTCCAAAATCTATGAAGGACAGATTGTCAAACTCTCTGGCCAATTCAAACATGATTTCGGCACTCTGCAGATAGGCATTGGCATTGAGGATATCAGAACCCGTATGCACATGCAGCCCTACCACTTGAATATTACTGGCTTGAATGATGCGCTGAACGTGTCTGCGTTGGTAGACAGAGATCCCAAACTTGGAGTCTATGTGTCCTACCTGGATCTTATTATTTCCACCCGCGTAAATGTGTGGGTTGAACCTTAGGCATACAGGTACTCTGTCTTCATACTCATGACCAAACTGCTCCAGAATGGAGATATTATCAATGTTGATCATGATCCCCATGTCCACTGCCTCTTTAATCTCGTCAAAAGAGACACAGTTAGGAGTGAAGATGATGTCAGAAGGCGCAAAACCTGCCTGTAAACCTAGCTTTGCTTCCTGAATAGAGACTGTATCCAGGCCAGCGCCCAGGCGTTTAAAGAGCTTGAGAATATTTATATTAGAAAGGGCCTTTACCGGAAATTTGATCTTACAGTTCAATCCGGAGAAAGCCTGAATCATCTGTTTATATTTTTCTTCGATTCGGGCAGCATCATACACATACAGAGAAGTACCAAATCGCTCACAAATGTCAAGGATGTCTTGTCCTTGTAATTGGAAGCGATCGTCAACCAATTC
>JBCBKZ010000718.1:0-3204 GCA_038520955.1 Bacteroidota bacterium
CTCACCAAAAAGGAATATCCGTAAGTTTCTCCCTCTCAGGCTTTGAAGGTAATCTTCCCCTGATACTATTTTGGTATTTGTTATAGCAGTCTCCATAGTGAATAGTTAGCTTTCTTTTTGCGAGTTAATAATGGATTTAGCCCTTTCTATTTCCTCTGGGCTGATGACCCACTGATTAAATTTAACCATATAAAGCAGAGTGAATGCAATGGGAATCACCCCCAAGCCATATAACATCCATGAAGTGGGGGCTGGAAACCCTCCAAAATAGGTCGGACTTTCACTATGAATATAGGCTTCATGGCTATAAAGTGTTATCCCATACATCAGACTGTAAATTAAAAATCCTCCTAACCAATAAGGGGCTATCTGCTTATTGGTCTTATCTGAAGCTTTTTTAATGCCCAGGAAGGCTGCTACGGTAAAAACAGCCAGGATGATCAAGCCCAGTAAATAGGCCATGGAGTTAGTTAATAGAGAACTTGTCAGTATCCATCCACTACTCCTCATACTAGAGAATTCAGAATGGGTTCCTTGTCCACTAAGTTCTCCTGGAATGAGTCCAAATAGTAAGGCGGTGAGAATGAGCATTAAGCTCAGCAGAAGAAAAAACCAATTAGCGGGTTTCATAATGATTGACTAGTAGTAAGAAAGAGTCTTCAGTCTAAGCTAATACTTAAGTATCAGAATGAATATTTAAAATGAGAGTTGTTTTAGTTAGGAATCCTTACTAATATTGTCCTCACTCGTTCGCAAATACTCAGGGCGAGTTAATTTTTAGTTAAAATAGTTAGGAGTCCTATTTAAATTTATTTTTTATGAAAACTAATATGCTTAATGTCCCCATCTTTTTCTTCCTGGTATTATCGGCTTGCACATGGGGCAGCTGCCAACAGCCGGCAAATGATGACTTTGTCATTTCCGGAGCATCAGTTACCCATCATCAGGAGCTTGAGGTGACCGTATGGGAAATAACAGTGGCTGGAGATGCTGGAGCCACTACACCCGAACCAGTAGGTCAACTTCATACTGCACCTGTGCTAGGCTATGTTTTTCCTACCAGCCTTAAGCCTGTAGATGTAGGTTTTAATGCTGTAGAGGGAATTGTTGTATTGGCGTTGACATCTCATCCTGATTTTGACGACACGCCTCTATGGGATGAAAATATGGATGGTACATTTGATAATGATGGAGTGATCTGGCATCCTCACTGGGTAGTACTGGTGGAAGATGAGAGGGTGAAGGGAGGCCTCTCCGTAAGGCAGTTTGAGAAAGGCGACGCTTCTGTTACTCTCCCGCCTACCAATCCTGGTATGCCTATGTACATGGATTCACCCGGTTTCCAGGTGCTTAACACTGGAAATACCATTAAGGTCGTAGTCCCTGATTATCGCATCAGTTCTCAAACGAACTTCAACTATGATGCAGTAGCCTGTTATATGGAAGTGAATACCGAAAAGGCCGATATGCCCATGCTGGGGGTGTACGAAGTCTATTCCGTAGCGGGTGGTGCCTTAACATTGGATTTGACCGTAGCCTCAAACTAAGTAGATATGAATAAGAAAGTAAATGTGTGGGATACCTACGTAACCCGAAAAGACGGAAGTATCATGCACTTTGATATTTTGACACCGGTAGGTGTGGTAGATGAGGATCAGGTTCACAGTTTCGGGAAAGCTTACCTGAGTACAAAAGGAGAAGAGGGCCAACCCCTTTCTGCTAAAGAATGCAAGTTCTGTCATGTGGATAGTATCCTCCCTCAGTGGGAGAAAGAACTCGCTGACAATGGGTATTTGATCATAGAGATGGAAGGTTGTTAGGGGAGTTCTTACAGAGATAATTACCTTTGCCTGTGGAAGCCTTCTTCCACAGGCAGTTTACATATGGAAAGAAATATCTTCAATACAGATGTTCAGCATTCCAGCCTGGAAGCAAAAATTGTCATAGGGCTGGAAAGGATTTCCGAAGCCTTTAGGGTGCTTTTATGGGAAGAAACCAGGAAGACTGGACTAAGTCCTATTCAAATCCAGCTGCTTATATTCATTCATAACCACGCTTCCAGCTATAATAATGTCAGTCATCTGTCCAGAGAATTCAATGTAACCAAGCCTACCATCAGTGATGCCATCAAAGTCCTGGCCCAAAAGGAACTAGTCAGGAAGATTCCTTCTGAAGCCGATAAAAGAGCTTACTCTCTTTCCTTAACCCCTAAGGGCGAGGAGTATGTTCAAACCACCCAAAACTTCATTTCGCCCTTTATGGAGATCCTGGAAGGACTGGAAGGGGAAGAGAAAATGGCCTTTTTTCAAAATGTAGAAAAGCTCATTTTAGGCCTAAACCAGAAAGGCGTATTGACGGTCCAGCGTACCTGCAGAAAGTGTAGGTATTTCTCTCAGGAAGCAGAAGGCCCTTACTGCAAGTATTTACAGAAGCCCCTGGCAGAAGCAGACATCCGACTGGACTGTGCCGAATTTGAAGAGAAATGAATAGAAACATCATTTTCCTTTTCTTCTTCCTTGCCTGTACCCAACCTTCAAAAGATCAACAGCAGGTTCAGTCTGATGAGCCAGAAGCTAAAATTCAGGAGGAAATAGTAGACACTATTGAGAAAGAGATTCCTAAGCCCGAGGAAAAACCTAAGAGAAGGCCACTATACAGTGAAGATTCTGTCAAAGCGCAGGGGTTCTTTTATGTAGAGAAACTGAGTTATCTGATTCCTGATAAGGATGGGATACTGACGGTGGATAGCATTAGAATTCCAGCCGATAGGGTAACCTTGATCTATTTAAATGATGAGGGAGCCAATAACTTCAAGATTAAACGATTTCCCTACGAGGTATTAAACTTGAAAAACTTGGAATATATATGGATGGGAATGAGAGGATTTAAAGAATTACCTTCTGAAATCACTCAACTGAAGAAGCTAAGGATGTTGGATTTACAACATGGAGCTGTCCAGAGACTTCCTGAGAATATTCACGAATTAGAGAACTTAGAAGTATTGTGCTTGCTTGGTTCTGGAATTAAGGGTTTACCAGAGAATATGGAAAACCTCCAAAGTCTAAGAAAACTTGATTTGGGACTCACAAAGTTAGAGGAAGTTCCAAGGGTATTATTCAAAATGTCTCAACTTGAGAGCCTAAATCTCAGTCATCTAAGTGAAGTAGATGGGAAGAAGATGGTTCTAGATACCTTGATGATTGA
>JBCBKZ010000719.1:0-3203 GCA_038520955.1 Bacteroidota bacterium
TAATAATTTGGCGGGTATTTCCTGAACTACTTTGTTAAAAGTCAGCAATACATCCTTAATCCGTTTTACCTTCCTGAAGTTAGAAGTATGAATAAGGATCTTCTCTCCATCCTTAGCTATCATCTTCCGAAAATGCCCTTTGTCCTGAGGTCTGAATCGATTCGTATCTACAAAATTATGGATGACTTTCACATCCGATTTTATGTCAAAAGAATCATAGGTGGCTTGCTTCAGAAAATGAGATACCGCCGTAATTCCGTCGCTCTGCTCCATGGAGAACTTTACTACTGGCTCGTAGGAGGGGTTTTTCCCTACCAATGTAATGTCAGTGCCGTGAAGCGTAGTGATAATAGGAATGTTAAGTCCATATCCTTTCAAAATCTCTCTAGCCATATAAGCTACAGAGGCATGTGGAACAGCATAATGAACATGGAAGAGATCTAAGTTATGGTACCTGGCTACATCCACCATAGTACTGGAAAGGGCTGACTCGTAAGGGACAAAGTCAAATAAGGGATAGTCCTTGGTACGAACTTCATGGTAGAAAATCTGATCAAAGAAGGAATCCAGCCTAATAGGTCTATTGTAAGTAATGAAATGTACTTCATGACCCATCCTGGCCAGAGACTTCCCCAGCTCTGTAGCTACGACCCCACTTCCCCCATAGGTAGGGTAACAGACAATACCAATATTCATAAGTGTATACTTCTGTAGTTAGGAACGGCATGAGGCATAAATAGTTCTCACATTCAAGTTTTGCCCTATTTCCTTCCTTTTCTATTCAGAATGGGGTATTAGGTAAAGATGATGTAGGCGAGAACCAGTATGACTCCGAAAGAAACTAACAACAAGTAATTCTGAACCAGCCCTGTTTGTAAGCGTTTAAAGACTTCCCCTATGTTAGCTACCCCCAGGTAAGTTCCTCTCACAAATCCATCCACTACATTTTTTTCTACCCAGGCTACTACATTCTTACTAAACAGCATAAAGGGATTCAGAAGTGTCTTTTCATACAGCTCATCCACATAGAACTTGTTCTCCATAATTCTGTAGAAACCTCCCAAGAATTGCTGTACCTTATTGTCTCCTCCCAAACCATTATTGTTATAAAATCTTCTTGTGAAGAACCAGGTACCTACTGCAATCAAGGCAGAAAGAGGAAGAAGAAGGTACTCCATGCTATGGTGAGCATGCATATTCTCTGCTATATATCCAGCATTACGGATGAGCCCATTAGCTCCAACGCCCCCTTCTGTTGCTAACCAGGAATCATTCAGCACATGAGGTACGTGAAGAAGAGCAGGTAAGCCAATGTATCCTCCAATAATAGCTAGAACTGCGAGTATCCAGAGAGGTACAGTCATCAAGGCTGGGCTTTCATGCGGCTTGGAAGTCCCCTTAGGGAAACGCTCCATTCCGTTAAAGGTCAGGTAAGCTACCCTGGTCATATAAAAGGCAGTAAGTAGGGCCGTAAATAATGCTATTCCCCAGATACCCCAATAGACAGGCTCTGTATATCCTCCAAAGAAGATGCTGGATAAGATTTCATCCTTAGAGAAGAATCCTGATAAGAGAGGAATACCAGCAATGGCCAAAGTAGATATCCAGAAGGTTCTACTGGTACTAGGCATATACTTGCTTAGCCCCCCCATGGTTCTGATATCCTGTGGATCTTCCACGCCATCTACATGCTCCATAGCATGAATGACAGATCCTGATCCCAGGAACAAACATGCTTTAAAGAAAGCATGGGTCATCACATGGAAAATAGCCGTGGTAAAGGCGCCAACTCCTAAAGCCATAAACATGAATCCCAATTGGGAAACGGTAGAATAGGCCAGTATTTTTTTGATGTCGTTTTGGGCAATGGCAATTAGTGCAGCTATCAAAGCTGTTAAGCAAGCCACTATTCCTATCACCAGCATGATTTCTGGTGAAGCCAGGAATAAAGGAGAAAGTCTGGCAATCAGGTAGATCCCTGAAGTTACCATGGTAGCTGCGTGGATAAGAGCTGAGACGGGCGTGGGTCCTGCCATGGCATCTGGTAGCCAAACAAAAAGCGGAATCTGAGCAGATTTACCTGTAGCTGCGATAAAGATCAGAAGTGGAATCCAGATTCTATAGTCTGCTAAGGCCGCTACCTGAGCGTTAATTTCTCCAAAAGCGAAAGAATGTATATTGGTGAATATGAGAAACATAGCCACCAGTAAGGCAAAGTCTCCAATTCTATTAGCTACAAAGGCTTTCTGTGCGGCCTTTGCCTTCATCATGTCAGTATACCAGAATCCAATCAACAAGTAGGAACACAGTCCTACGCCTTCCCATCCCAGGAACATCACAACCATATTATCTCCCAGGATCAGGTTTAACATGGCAAAAATGAACAGGTTCAGATAGGTGAAGAACTTATAAAATCCATCATCCCCATGCATATAGCCTATGGAGTAAATGTGTATCAAGGCACCCACTCCTGTCACAATCAATCCCATTAGCAGGGAGAGTTGATCCAGCATATAAGAAAAGCTGATATCCAGGCCACCTGCTTTCATCCATGACCATAGCTCAAAAGTGACAGGGTCTCCGGAGAAGGTAGCTGTCAGGTAAGCCAATATCACAAATGGAATGGCCACCATGGCACTCCCTATGGCACCGATTAACTTTTCCTGTGATCTGAAAGAAGGAAACAATAAGCCTCCCAGGCCTAAGATGGCAGCCCCTATGAGTGGGAGTAAAACAATAAAAGGAAGAGTTGCAACCATAGTGTCGGTTACCATTTAAATATGTTGACTGAATTAATGTCTATATCCAGCTTGTTTCTGAATAGTGCGATAAAAATGGAAAGCCCCACCACCGCTTCTGCAGCCGCGACACACATCACAAAAAACACCATCATAGAACCTGTGGCATCATCATGTAGCTTGGAAAAAGTAACCAAAGACAGGTTTACTGCATTTAGCATTAGCTCTATGCACATGAATATCACGATTCCATTTTTCCGGGATAACACGCCTATCATCCCCAACACAAACATGAGGGTACTTACAGCGAGATAGGACAGAACAGATGGTTGTAGGCTACTAAGATCCATAAATGTTACTGCTAGTTGTCAGAATAGGAATACTTTCTTGCTATCAATATAGCTCCTATCAGAGCTGACAATAATATGACGGAGTATCTGTTCCCATTTGAAATGATTTCCGTCA
>JBCBKZ010000071.1:0-13137 GCA_038520955.1 Bacteroidota bacterium
AGCCGGGTCATTTTCTGTGGCTACAGGATCAAAGTTCTGAACCATCTGCTTACGGGTGATCATGAATATGTTATGGATGGAGTATCCACTTTTGTTAGGCTGACCTTCACTGAAATCATCCTGGAAGAAGTGAGAGAAATACTCTGCACTTTTGGTAGAATTACTGGAGCTGGTTTTTTGTAGCCCCTGATCAAACAGCCAACCTGTATAGAACCAGGGTACTTTGACCTGCTTCATGGCTTCTTTGTTGCTACTTTCTATTCTTTCCATAATTTCTTTGGGAAGTTCTAGTTCTTCATCCTTAGAATTTACTCTGGCAAAATCTCCCACTTCCCATATGGGATTGTACCCTTTCGGTTTCTTGGCTGCCATTCTCAAAGGGAAGAAAGCGGAAGTAGGTCTTTCTCCGAATAAAGATCCTTTTGTAAGCTCTTGCCTAAACATGTGCTGGGCTACTAAAACGGATTTATACTTTTTCTTCATGAGGGATTTGCCATTCCCTTGGTAAGGATGATCAGTATACGCATCTACTGCATCATACATCAACATGAAGTTCTCATCTGTAGGATTCTCCAGATACAAATCATGTAGAGCGTACCAATCCTCTTCCACCTCTTTGGAAGGCATAGACCCCAGATCAGGTAACCAATCTGCAATGCTGCTATGTTCTTCTCCTCTATGAGGATCTTCACTCCATCTATTCAGGGGCATCCCTATCTTGAGGGTTCTAGGATCTACTTTGCTGAGCCATTCTTCCTTTTGGATGAGGGCCTCTACTACATTCAGGACAGGTATAGTTGCAAAGCGGTATCCCATATCTTGAAGTTGTCTCCCAAAAGCCAGATCTCTTTCCTGAACTGTGGCACCCGGTAGGACAGCTCCACCAGGCTGGAAAGGTCTATCGAGGAGAAAATCTTTGGGAGTAGTTATCTGGTATTTATCCCTAAGTGCCTCTATCATGGCAGCTATTTTAGCTGCATCTTCCCTACCTACGTGGGGTTCACCTCTTCGGAGA
Source organism: Bacteroidota bacterium (assembly GCA_038520955.1). Classification (GTDB taxonomy): domain Bacteria; phylum Bacteroidota; class Bacteroidia; order J057; family J057; genus JBCBKZ01. The sequence continues at coordinate 1,016 of JBCBKZ010000071.1, forward strand.
ATGGCTCCTTCGCTAAAATCGAAATAGGCGAGGTCTATGCCATCAGGAGAATGGCAGTTTGCACAGGCCGCACCATTATCTTTTTGGGGATTCCCTGACTTTCGCCATATAGTCAGACCTTCATCAATGACATTTCCGGGATCACCGGAGGGGGCGGGATTTTCAGGAGTTTCATCATCTCCTTCTTCTATTTGTGGATCCACCCCACAAGAGGAGCATAATATGATGGACAGAAGGGCAACAAGGGCAAACAACCTGGATACAGGCATCATAGGGCTGAAAGTAGATTCAATGTATGTTCTACTAAAAGTCCATATAGTGGCGTTCTTTCGAAAGAACTTTTTGGCTTACACATTACATACAGGAAAGTGAATAGCTCATACCATCAGTCTATATCCTGCATAGTATGGGTAACAAAGTCCAGTGCACCTTCCCAGGCATTCATCATACTTGGGGTTTTATTTTCTCCCAGGGTTTCTTCAATGGTTTTCAGCATGGCCTCACGTATAATAGGGTAATATTTCCCCTTAACGCCATAGTTTACATGGTTTCTACCCAGTCTTTTTAGGCCGCTCACCAGGTACTCAGGTCGAGAAAGAGCGTATACGATACCTCCCACCATATGGGTAAGGATTCTCCCCTGATCTATCATATTGGTCTTAAATAGCTCTCTTAGATCAGGCTTAATCCTAAAAACATGCTGGTAGAAGGTATCAGCAAACTTATCTTCATCCTGAAGCAGCACATGTAAAGAAGCCTGTAATTCCAACTGCATATCCATTTCCTGGAATTCCTTCACTTCAAATAGGTTCATAGATTCCTCCTTGCCAGCGAGGAGTTTGTTGAAGGATTCTCCTATGACCAGACTTTCTTTAGGGACGTTCTCCCATACAGACTCTGAAATGAGAATCTGGGTAGCAGTATGTTTTGTTTGAGACTGTATCCTGCTGGCCACATTGACGGGATCTCCTATGACGGAAAACTGTCTGTGAGTAGGATGTCCCAGGTGCCCCACATAGGCTTTCCCAAAGTTAATGCCTATGCCAGAGGCTAGTTTAATGTCTATGTCTTTCAGTTCCGTTTTATTCAATAGGTTCAGGGCATACTGCATTCCTAAAGCAGCCCTGATGGCATCCATACAGTTCTTCTCTGGGCTTCCTCCCGCTGTGCCAAATACCCCGATGATCTCATCTCCCACATACTGATAGATGATGCCATTATTCATAAGAATAGGTTCACCTAATGCCGTGTAAAACCTATTCAGCATGAAAGCAATGTCAAAGTTGAAATTCTTAGAAGAAAGCTTAGTGTAATTTCGCAGGTCGCAGAATAGAATAGCAATGGGTCTTTCTTCAGCTCTTCCTTCCTCTGCCAGCTCTTTTTGAAGTTGGTTGACTTCTCCGTTAGACCATATGAGGCGTTGTAGGGTAATATCTCCAGTAGGGACAGCCTGGCAGGCAAGCCTAATAGAGGGGTCCCACTTACGTTGCTGAGAAGCCGATTTTTCCTTGGCAGTTTTAGGGCCTAAATTGTCTATCCCTTTGAGTATTCTCACTCTGCAGGTAGTACAATTTCCAAATCCGCCACACTCATGCTGATGAGGAATCTTGTGGTCTATGGAGATATCCAGTATGGACTTTCGGCTTTCTTCAATCTCTACTTTTCTGTTAATCCCCGAATAAACGATTTGGTGTTTCATCCTTAGGGCTTAGGGTTGATAGGTTACTGGCCATTAATTGCTTACAGAAGCTAATGGTCTGTGTGTGTCATAGATAAAATACAACTTTGTGCAGAATTATTCAGCCTATTGGGGCTTTTCATGAAAAAAGGACACCTACTTGGGTGCCCCTATTTACACAATCAAAAGAAATCATTAACTCAGCTTTCAGCCTTCAATGTCTTTATGTCTGCAATCAACTGATTGACAGAACCCTTATTCAGCCCATTATAGATCCCTCGGATTCTCCTGTTTTTATCTACCAATACAAAATTCTCCGTATGTAAAAACTCTTCAGGATCTTTTAATAAGCCCAGATCCTCTTCCACGAAATAGTGGTAGCGGCCCAGATTGTAAATCTCCTGCCTATCTCCTGTAACCAGATGCCATTTGGCACTATTTACTCCCTTATTCAAGGCATACTCCTGTAACACTTCTACCGAGTCATATTCCGGCATCACAGAATGAGAAAGGAGTAGCACCTCATCATCTTCTAAATAGGCTTCTTGTACCTTTTCCATGTTAGCGGTCATCTTAGGACAGATACCCGGGCAAATGGAGAAGAAGAAATCAGCCACATAGATCTTATCCTGGAAGGTTTTTTCTGTGATAGTATCACCTTCCTGATTGATCATGTTAAAGGCTGGAATTTGGTGGAAGTGTATGAGTGAGTCACTCCCCTGACTGATCCAGTGAGGAGTAAAGCTCGCATCCTGGTAGTAGGGGAGGGAAGCTACACGACTGTCCTTTTCTACCTGAGAGTGATCTTCTTTAGGACTACAATTGATAAGTACCAACAGGCCTACCAAAAACCAGTTATTCTTCAGCATACTGTATGATTTCATTGTCCAGTTCATAACAGAGGTTTGCACGCTTTAATCCGAATATTCTCCCGTTTTTAGCCTCATAATTGTTGTATATCTTTCCATTCTCTCGCCACGCTTGTTGGAGACCCTCTTCCTTCCCGTCCACCAAATGAAGCCTCTTAAATTTGACACCACTTTTGTAATAGCTCCACTGAGTTCCGTGAGCCACCCCATGTATAAATTTTGAGGAGGTACGAAGATTTCCATTGGGCCACCAGCTCATGGTAGGGCCATGCTGTTTCCCATTGACATAAGCACTTTCAAAGCTGAGTTGGCCAGTCGGGTACCACTTACGGTATAGTCCCTCCCTTTTCCCACTCTCATAAGTAATGGATACAGCTAGCTGCCCATCTGCATAATGCTCTATGGATACTCCGGTAAACGGGAAACCCTGAAAGTAGACTTTTCCTTTCTCCGGTATGAGGAGAAGAGCTGAATGGGCCACCTCTTGGGAAGCTTCTATGGGCTCATCATGAGAGTCGATTTGTTTACCTGACTGACACCCTAAGTAGGAAAGGCATAAAAGTATGAGAAAGTGGTATTTCATTTCTATTGTTGAAGGGTAGAGACACAATGCATTGTGTCTCTACAAAGCCTGTTTATATCGTTCTACTGTATAGTACTAGGGGTACCTTGATAATCTTCCGGGAATAGGATATAGTACTGGTTCAGGTAAAGTTCATTCTGGATGTGGTAATGGTATTCAGGTTCCGTTCCATGCTGGGTGATATGGGTATGTCCTCCTGATTCATCCAGGTCTTCTGGGTAGGTCCCGGTTAGATTGCACTTTCTCCCATACAGGAAAAAACCATCGGCTATGATCCCAATGAGGTTATCATCATCATCTGACCAGGCTTTAGGCTCCAGGTGGTAATGGTAACTTTGCGGACCTGTATGCGCACCATTATAATCCAGCGATACAACTGCGTCATCCAGGGGTACATTCGGTCCTTCTTCATCATTATAAATCATAGCTCCACTAACGGCTATGCCTATAGCCCCTAGTCCGGTTGCTGAGGAGGAAGAGGCGATTTCAGGGCTTGAGGACACTCTCAGCGTGTAAGAGCCATTGAAATCATCAATGTTACCAGGTGCCATAGCCTGATAAGTGGTAGCTACAGGCTCTGAAAACAATGGGTGATTCTCCGCTGCTGCCTCTGTTACCAGGGTATTTCCTCTTGGATCTACGGCAGATCGCTCGGTAGTATTGGACCAGTAAGGAGAGGTATGGTTTGGGTAGCCGTTAGTTTCTATTACTACCTCATTTCCATCCAGCATCACTACCACATTATCTGTATCAAACTCCTCAAAGGCTTTGTGAAGTTCTGCTTCTGGCTCTGTGCCTCCTGAGGGAGTGTCTTCTGAATCTTCTGAACATGCTAAGAATACGATTGACAGACTTAACAGCAGAACAAAGGGAAGAGAAAGCATTCGAAATTTAAGTGAATTCATGATGTTACTTTTTTGTTGTTACTCCTTTAGAAGATGTTTCTGCTGAAATCCTTCGGTACAAATGAAAAATTCCCTAAGGAAGTAGCCTTGGGTTTTGTTAGGCCACTTTTTTCTGTAATTTTTGAGTGAGAATTAAGCTTTTAACCCATGCGAACCCTACTACTACTCTTTTTCATTTCTTCTTCTTTCTGGGCAACAGCTCAGATCAATCCCAAGAACATTCAGATAGCCAGAGATGATTTTGGTGTGCCACATGTCTTTGCGCCAACTGATGTGGAGGTAGCTTATGGCTTTGCCTGGGCTACGGCAGAGGATGATTTTGACACCATGCAGAGACTTCTACTCCCAGGGAGAGGACTGGCAGGCGTAGTATTTGGGAAGGATGGGGCTTTTATGGATGTGGCTTGCCATTTGGTGGGAGCTTACGACCTTGCCAAAGAGAGATATAAGCAGGAGTTAAGTCCGGATTTTCAGAAAATTGTAACAGCATATGCTGCAGGTGCTAATGCGTACGCTAAGGCACATCCTAAGGAAGTCCTCCACAAAGACCTGTTTCCAGTGGATGAAGTGGATGTGATCCAGGGCTATGTGCTGGGGATGACCCTTATTTCTCAGGCTGATGGGGAACTTTCTTCCATTTTGAACGAGAGACTGGACAAGGTACAGATAGCTGAAGCCAGGGGTTCTAATGCCTTTGCAGTTAGTAAGAATAAAACAACTGAAGGGAAGACCTACTTTGTGAGTAATTCTCACCAACCTTTGGAAGGCGTGAATTCATGGTATGAGGCCCACCTCTGTAGTGAGGAAGGATGGAATATCATAGGTGCTACTTTTGCCGGAGGCCTATCCATTTTTACTGGAGCAAATGAATCTCTGGGCTGGGCACATACGGTAAATTATCCAGATCTGGCTGATGTGTATGCCTTGACTATGCACCCTGAAAAGAAACTTCACTATAGATTTGATGGAGAATGGTTAGCGCTGGAACCTTATCCTACCAAGGCCAGAATTAAGCTAATGGGTTTCCTCCCATTCGGACTCAAGAAGAAGTACTACAAAAGTAAGTATGGAGTGACCATTAAAACGGATCAAGGTTTCTTTGCCTGGCGCTCCCCCGCTAATCAAAACATACAGGCGGCAGAGCAATGGTACCGAATGAACAAGGCTCAAAACTTTGAGGAGTTTAGGGAAGCCCTTAAGATGCGGGGCATCATCAGTACCAACATCGTCTATGCGGACATAGAGGATAATATCTACTATATCAGCAATGGTCGTTTTCCGGTAAGGGATACTGCCTTTGAGTGGGAGGGCGTGGTGAGAGGAGATACTTCAGCTACCCTTTGGGAGAATAAGTATTATCCTATAGATAGCCTTCCGCAGGTATTAAATCCAGCTTCCGGCTATGTCTATAATACTAACAACTCACCTTTTCGCTCTTCTGGTGAAGCCGATAACCCCAAGGTAAAAGAAGTCCCTGCTACAACTGGTTTTCAGATGCCAGATGATTTGAGCAATAGAGGAGTTCGATTTAGAGCACTGATAAATAGCTATGATAAACTTTCCTATGAGGACTTGAAGAGGATCAAATACGATCAGGCCTATAACAACCCCTTTCTGTCCAACATGAACATTGATACCTTTCTCAACCTGAGTGGAGAAGTATACCCTGAGGTGGCAGAAAGCCTGGATAGGTTAAATGCATGGGATAGGGTCATGAATGTAGAAAGTGAGGAGGCCGCTATTTTCCTTCTGGCCAATTACTATATCAGAACCCGTAAGTATAGAAAGGACAAGGCCCTGAAAGAGACCAAAGATAAAAATGCGATATTTATTGGGGGCGTGAAGTATGCGGAGGAACACCTCCTTAAGCATTTTGGGAGAAAGTACGTTCCGCTAGGGGAAGTCCAGCAGCACAGAAGGGGAGACGTCAGTTTACCTTTTGGAGGCGGACCAGAAGTACTAGCAGCAATATACAGTACCATGCAGAAAGACGGACGAATGAAACCTGTAGCTGGGGAATCCTACATCCAACTGGTTAAGTTTTCCGAAACCGGGCCTGAAATTGAAACGATCAATGCATACGGGGCTTCCGCTAAACCGGAAAGTCCTCACTACACTGACCAAATGGAGCTCTATACCCAACAGAAGCTAAAGCCCATGACCCTGGATAAGGAGACGGTTCTTAAAAATGCCAAGAGGGTATATAATCCTAGATAAGAATAACATCCCTAAGCAGCTTTCAGGGGGATGCTATGTCCTTTAGGAGAACCTGGAGCACTTAAAGGATCATCTTTGTCCTATCATTCTAGAGAAAATTTGTAATAGCTGACCCCAATCCGCTAAGGTCAGCCACATCACTTCACATGCAAACTCCAGATTTAGATTTCCATTTGAGGGGCAGGACAATCATTAACACACGTATCATGAAAGCACTCATCATGTTTTCCTCTCTCGTCCTATTTATTTTCTCGGATACTCTGTTAGCACAACCTAAGTCAGAATTACTCACTTCCATCGTTGAGGAGTATGTTTCTTCCATGAGTCCCGGTATAGCCGTTTTGGCGACTAAAAATGGGGAAGTTGTGTATGAATATGCTCAGGGACTAAGTGATTTTTCTTCAGGAGAAAAGTTAAACACAGATCAAGTTTTCCGTATTGGATCTGTTACCAAGCAATTTACAGCAGTAGCTATTCTAAAGTTGGCAGAAGAAGGGAAGCTACAGCTAGATGATCCCATAAGTAAGTACGTTGGGGAGGAAGTATCAGCCCCAGATATTACCATCAGACAATTACTTCATCACACCAGCGGATTAGGAAACCAACAGGACCTGGCTGAATTCAGAATGGACGAGATCAAGGAAGTTCCTGAAGAAATGATCCCTCCTATCTTGGGTTCTACGCTAAAATTTCCCGCAGGTAGTGCCTATGCATACTCAAATCTGGGATATATTCTCCTGGGCCATATAATTGAAGAAGTTACGGGTAGAACTTATGAGAATTACTTACAGGATGAATTCTTTTTCCCCTTGAAAATGGATAATACAGGCTTTGAGTATATCTCAGATTTCTCATCGAAGATGGCGAAAGGACATAGCCCGAAGGGAGAGACATTCAAATATGCTGACCCCATTAATATGCAGATCCCTTTCGCAGCAGGAGGAATGGTGAGTAGTCTGCAAGACTTGTCTAAGTGGAATAAGGCAGTCATGGGAGGAAAGCTTATCTCTCAGGCAAATGTCGACCAGCTCCAGGGCTCCCATGTGTTAGCAAATGGCGAACTGACAGGATATTCTCAGGGATGGCAGATTGGCAACATCCAGGGAGTTAAGACAGTGAAGCATGATGGGATTGTAAACGGGTTTACGGCCATGGCCATATACCTACCTGAGGAGGATCTCTTTGTAGCAGCCTTAAGCAATTGCGATAAGAATCGGGATATAGAGATTCCCACGTCAGAGATAGCTGCTGTTCTTATGGGTAAACCATTCCGGTCGGAGCCTTTGTCCCTGTCAATGGAGGCACTCAAAAAATACCAGGGCACCTATCAAAGCAATGGCAAGGAAATGCAGATTGTAGCGCATGATGATGTGCTGATGTACTACAAGAAAGGGGGCGCCAAAACTATCCTGCTGCCTACAGAAGATGGGAAGTTTCTTCTATCGGGAAGTCTTGATCAAGTTCTATTTAGGGAGGGAGAAGATGGATTTTCCTTTCTCACCCTGGGCAAGAAAAAGAGCTGGGAACGTACAGGGCCATTGGAAGGCTACTATTCTCTGGAACTGAATTCAGAGGCTGAAGATGAGTATATAGGTCGTTATCAGGTTCCCGGGAAATTTGTGTTTGAGGTGTACAAAGAAGCAGGAAAGATGTATGGGAAGATTGGGAATGATCCAAAGGAAATATTCTCCTATGCCAAAGACAGATTCACCTCCACTATATTAGACGCAAAGCTGGACTTTGTTAGAGGGGAAGCGGGAGAGATCACTAAGCTAAAAATAGATATGGGTCCTAAGTTTACTGCAGATAAGCTATAATGGTAAGCAGGTTAACAGTTCTAAAGTTTGCTGTTAAGAAGGCATAGTTAAAGGGTAGGCCACGAATACACGAACTTACATCAATAGGCCATTCGTGCATTCGTGGCCATTTGAAATTTAAAAGAAAGGGCTAAGGTAATTCTCCATTAAATCCGCTTTCTGCCAGAAAAGCTTCTGAGTCCTGTATGGTTAAGATATCCTCTACTGCCTGCTTAGGATCATCCTGCTTGAGGTAATAAGCCTTGCAGATGTAAAAACCCAGCCAGTAACCCAGATCTCTGGGCGCATCCGGCATCACTTCCTGTGAACCTCCATACAGCCAACCTTGGTAGGAGGTATCCAGCATTTCTTCCTGGAAGATCTTCCATAGCTCAGCTACCTTAGGTGCTGCCCAATCATCTAAATGATGCTTCAATTCTCTTTCCTGGATAAGGTAGGCCAGAAAGTCTGCTGCTCCCTCTTTAATGGTTTGGTCCAGTAAGGTCTTACTTTGGGGATACTTCTGCTGGAAATGGATAAGTTCATGAGCTACTATAGACGGGATGACCTGGTACTCAATGATGGCATTAGGGCCATTTTCATTTCCCTGAGGGCCAAACATCTCAGCTCCCATAATCAGTCCGCCATCAAAGGCAGTCCCACCTGAGTTTTTACGTCCCATCACGAAGTAGACATCTGGGATGACAGCCTCAGGATACCAATCTATCATTTGATCGTAGACCGTGACAATTTCTTCAGCAAAAGCTTCCTTTATTCCCAGACTCCCTTCTCTGACTAACTCATAATATGCCTTATCTTGCTTTACCGTTTTTGCCAGTTTCTTGGCATTCACTATCCTGAACTTCAGAAAGCCCTTTACGCCCATGCTACCTTCATCTATGTATTTCTTAAAGGTAGCACCTGTTATATTACCCTCTGCCTCATCATAGCACTGCCAGAAGAGATCTACATCTGAGGTGATAATGGTTTTACTTAGGTCTTCAGTAGATTGAGAAATAAGCATAGAAATACTGCTTGCCAGTAGGCAAAAGAAAAATAGGGACTTCATAAGAATATTGTGTTTTGTTGGTTGTTAGATGTTCAAACTGACTTAGTGGATTAAATTTTCCTCTTGGGAGGAGGAAGAGGAGGGCTTACCCTATAGTTAGGTCCACCTCTGTCCCCTCTCCAAAGTAGAGGATTTTCTGCCATAGACTTACTCACGATGACTTAGGTAAAAGGAGAAGTTTCCTTCCCAAATCCCCCAATCTTTTTGCCCTGTTAGATCTTCCATAGATTCATAGGATGAGTCGTCATGGGATAGAAATAGCCCCACAGACCTTCCCTTGGCATCACCATCTACGACTTTTAGGGTAACCAATACATCAGAAGAAATAGTTACTGGTGTACTCAAGTCAGCAGTTACCCAACCCTTAATGTTTTCTACGCCAAAGAGGATAGGAGAAGGATTTATTTTTCCCGTTACACGTCCCTCATTTATTTCATAGAGGTTTGCCTCAAAAGAGATACGCTTGTACCCATTATGTCTAACATGGAAATGCAGTTGGTTCACCCTAACCGGAGAGCCGGAGTAGGTAATCGCCGTTCCAAAGGTAGTCCCGTCTCCTGCCAATCCACCTGAATACTTCTTAGGATTGTTAAAGCCACTACTGGTTTTGGTAGGAGCATTTTTTCCAATAAGCGCCCCCTTCTTGATCGAATTTGCCTCAATTGATCTAATAAGCACCGGAAGGGAGTTTAAATTGGTTGCTAAAGCCGTATTATATGAGGGTAATCCCGCTTTGCCTAGCCTTGCTGAAAGGTCCTTTTTTTCCTCTTGAAAAAATCTATCTCCTTTTATGTGAATATTCTCTTGAATGGTTCTCCACCAGTTAGGGTTGGTTTCCTGATTAACCCAAGCCTCCTCAGTCCGTAATTGTTCTGCCACCATAGGCAAAATCTTCTTGGATTCTTTGATGGTTCCTCTTGCCAGGAAAACCCATTTGCCTTCTTTATACCACAACTCTAACACATCTCCCTTAGGATGCCATGAGAAAGAATTAGGTACACCATCCATATAAGACTGGATAAGGTTCCCATCATATGGAGCCGGGCTCAGGATGAGTTTGACAGAATTTTCAGGCTTCCCCTTTTTTCGCTGGGTCACCACAAGTATATCATCTGCCTTTTCAAATTTCACGTAAGGAGGGTTGGAAACAGACTGGACATTTCCATAGGTCCACAACTGGTATTCATAATTCCCATTAGTCCACTTTAGTGCTTTTCCAGATTTAAGCTCAGATGGAGCTTGTCCAGTGGATTGTTTAATAGCAGCAGTCTCAGGTGCTACAGGACTCGCTTCCATCCTACGGACATCCAGAGACGCTACTTCAAGCTGGGGTGTATTTTCTATTCGTACCAATGGTTGAGCTTGTTCCAGCGGTAGTGCTACTTGAGACTCACTTGACAAAAGTGAAGATTTCTCAAATATCTGGAAGGGAGTTTCTGCGGCTGCTTGCGCTACTACTTCTTGTAGAACGGGGATTTCTTTAGCCGGTGATACCGGACTGATAGCTGCTAATAGAGGAATCCAGCAAGCAAATAATAGCCCATAGTTGGCTAACATCTTCCTGGAAGGAAGAGGAATGGCGGGATTGTCATTGATAAGGGCTACGACTCTCTGTTTAATTTGAGAGCCTTTTGCCATTTGAATGGCTACATGATCCTGTAATGAGGAAGGCCTGGTCAGTTTCCTGGCGACGGAAACGAGCTGAGAGGCATATTCTGAAGCGGGCTTTCCACCTCTGATCATCTGTTCATCACAGGCTTTCTCCCGCTCTATGACATGCTTTTTCTTGAGCACCCAGGCAAAAGGATTTATCCAGTGCAGACTGGTAGCCATCAGGCATAAAAGGTGAAGGAGGTAATCTTTACGCTGTATGTGTGTCCACTCATGTAGGAGAATGGTATGTATTTCTTCTTCAGATAGGGTCAGGGTAGAGGAGGGAAGAAGAATTTCTGGCTTGAATATCCCCCAGGTCATAGGAGAATGAACTTCAGCACTTACTTTAATTAAGGTGTTGGAGTAAGGTTCATGCTGAGAGAGGGGAGATAGATTTACAGCCTGGGCCTGTTGGCTAATCTGATAGATTCTCCAAATACCCATTATCATCTTCCCTAGTAAAAGGAAAGCCCCTAACGCCCATAATCCGCCAAGTATGCTGTAAATGGGAATGGACTGGACGGGAGAATTAGCCTCCTCTTGAGAAGAGATACCGGCAGAAGATGTTTCTTCCAAAGCCATAGGGTCATTCACTCCTTGAACGGCAGTACCTAACTCAGGAGCTTCTACAGTAGAAGTAAGCACTTTAGGAAGCGCTTCTTCTGGAATAAGGGGCAAACTGGGGCCCAGCAAAATGGCGACTGGTAGGAGTAATAATCCTACAGCCGTCAGGCTGATCATCCAATGGCGGATGTAAGCGGATTCTTTTCTGAGTAGCCAACACAACCCACATCCGAAAGCTGCGATAAACAGGCTTTTTACTGAGATTTCAATGAATAAGTCCATACGATTTGGTTTTAGATGGATGAGGTGTTGTTATTTTTTCTTTCTGGCTTGCCGGATGAGGGCATCTAGTTCTTCAAGTTCTTCTTCTGAAATCTGCTGATCAGACTGATCCAAAAAGGTAGCTACTGCCTCAGATATAGACCCTTTGAAAAAGGTAGAGAGGACGTGTTTAAGGTTTCTCCCTTTCACCTGCTCTCTGGAATTCTTGGGTTCATAAATGAACTGCCTTCCAGACTTGGTATGAATAACCTGTCCCTTGTCTTCTAAAATACCGAGTAGCTTTCTGACAGTTGCATAACCAGGAGGGTCAGGGAGCTTTTCCATGATCTCCTGCGCACTTAATGAACCCTCTCTGTAGAGGATATCCATGATCTGTTTTTCCCTTTTGGAAAGATGACTAAAATCTGATGCAGACATAGTAAAATAGTTAGTGTGAAATTATTCACACTTTAAATGTGAAAAAATTCTCATTTAAAGTCGACTTTAAATGAGAATTTTTTCACATT
>JBCBKZ010000720.1:0-3202 GCA_038520955.1 Bacteroidota bacterium
TCAGGATATCAAGGGGAACATTCTCTTTCCCTATGATATCCTGAACCAGGTGTCCCAACAAGTTCTTACCTTCATCAGGTCCCAGTTTGTAAATAATGTAGTATTACATGCTGATAATCAGGAATACCTGGATGTGGTATCTTTCTTCTATCTGAGAAAAACCTACACCAAATACTTCTATATAAACCTTGAGAATTGTGTTCCTCTCAAGCCCATAGACGAACTACTGTTTAAGCTGATGACTAAGCTGGGCTGGGATTCTTATAAAAGACTGATAGCAGTAGTTATTCTCAAGAAGCTGGAATCTACCTTCCAGGATCCTGGAAAAGGGAGAAACCTGCTACCCAGAATAAAAAACTTATCTCAGAAGTATAAGGAAGAAAACCTGGGAATATGGCTGGACCATCTGGAGATTCTTCCCAAGGGAGAGAAAGGAGATGATATCCATATGATCTTCAGTAATATGAACTGTATCACAGCTAATACTACTGATGTCCAACCACTGGCTTATATGGAGTCTGATGCCCCTTTCTTCAGATTGCCGCCACTAGACTATCTTTCCTTTGTCATTCTCTACAGCAATGATTCTCAGTATGTCCCTTTGCTGGACGAGAAGATAAATCCCGTGAAATTTGACAGTGGGATGGGGAGGGATGATTTTTTCCTCAACCAGATCTGGCTGGAGCCTAATACCTCAGCAAACAGACTGTATAAATCCATCAATGGAGATTACTCACAGTTTACAGAGCTAAAGCCCTTCCTGGCCAAGCACTGGCAACATGAACAGGACCAAAGAATCAATGGATGGGATAGTGCCGCTCTTCTGGGAGAACTGGAAGAAAGCTATGAAGTTAAAGTTCAGGCCCTGAATAATGAAGAGCTGAATATCTTATTGCTGCTGGCTGCCATGCCTAAATCAGTGAAGGTAGATATTATCAAATTTGTTTGTAGGAGAATGCACATCCCTTATCAGCGGACCATTTCTAAGCTGATGAGAATGGGGCTGATTGCCTTTACCAATAAGAACTTTTACACCAACTTCATCCTTGAAGGGAAGATTTCCATGCTGGTTACCCAGGAGCATTTCCGTAGCAGTGAGAAAGAGCAGGTAGAGAATCCTACAGACTTCTTCTATGAACTCTTTGCCAAGGGGAATGATGCCAGAATGATTACGAATACCCAGAAGCTTCAAATCAGTTTTAACAAGACTTCTCCAAGCATGGAGATCCTTATGTGGGAGTGCCTGTTTCATTCCTGCTATGAAGGGGAAGCCTACTATACTTTCCCTGCTGTGAGGTATCTGCTTCAGAAAAAATACCTGGATAACAGATCTGATGTGGTGGGTCTGTACTTCGAATATTTCCAGGAAGAAGGGACTGACCAAGTCAATGCGCTGATCAACAGAGCACTGAAGGCCTACTTCAACGGCTTCCCTAGTGATAATATCAGGGTGTATAACCGCGTCCTACAAGACTTAAATAAGATCAAGTCAAGCGGTACCATCAATATTAGGTACTATTCCAAGCTATTTAGGAGGTATCTACCTGCACATATTAAAACCTCCGTATTGATCAGAAATGAGATCCTGGCGCTTCTCCAATACCTCACTAAGGGAGAACTTTCCTATTCACTCATTTTTAGTCCCGGTCTGGAAGACGGGATGAAAGTGAAGATTTCCTAACTCACTACATTTTGCGGTTTGCCCGCTATGTAAGTCGCTATATTTTCCGCTAAAATGCCTAATAGCCTTCCTCTGGCTTCCTGACTTGCCCAGGCAATATGAGGCGTAATCAGGCAATTGGGAATATTCTCTAAGGGGTGTCCACTTACTGGAGGTTCCTGACTGAGTACATCTAGGCCAGCACCTGCAATTTTTCCAGAGAGTAAGGCTTCTGCAAGTTCTTCTTCGTTGATTAGAGGGCCTCTGGCAGTATTAATCAAGAAGGCAGTAGGTTTCATCATTTCCAGCAGACTTTTCCCTACAAAGCCTTTATTCTCGTTTGTCAGGGGACAACTCAGGCTGATAACATCGCTCTGAGAAAAAAGCATCTCCAGGTCTACCAGTTCTACACCAGGATAGGCCTTACTCATATCCCTCCTTGTGGCGATTACCTTCATTCCAAATGCCTGAGCGATGTTGGCAGTTTGCTGGCCTATGGCCCCTAATCCAACTATTCCCAGGGTCTTCCCTGAGAGTTCTACTAAAGGCTGCTCCCAGTAACACCAGTCGTTTGAGGCACTCCATTTCCCTTTCCAGTTGAGTTCTGCATGTAGCCTAACATGATTTGTGAGAGAAAGAATCAGGGCAAATATATGCTGGGCCACTGAGATGGTTCCATAGCCGGGAACATTGGTGATGGTGAGCTTTCTTTCTTTTGCAGCCGGCATATCAACCACATCATAGCCCGTGGCAGAGACGCCTATATATTTGAGTGAAGGGAGAAGCTTGAGTTGTTCTCTGTTAAGACGTACCTTATTGGTAATCAGTATATCTGCATCCTTACTTCTTTCTATGACCAGTTCCGGGGAAGTACGGGGATACATAGTGAAGTTGCCAAGTTTCTCTAAGGGTTCCCAGCTTAGATCACCGGGATTGACGGTGTAGCCATCCAGATAAACAATATTCATGGAATTAATTGAGGGTAGTTTACTTTATGCCAGAGAGCCTATTTGCAGAAGTAGCTACTGAGGCATCGGCAGTAAATTTGTTGGAAAGGTAGGTGGAATCTACCGTTGGTGCTAATAAATACTCAGATAACATCTTGCCCACCTCAGCGGCACCTTCTCTATTGAAGTGAGTGAAGTCTTTATTGGCCAGTCCCTGGTCTACCCAACCTACCATACTATTTTCCCCTCCCATCTTTTCATAGAGGTTATAGAAGGCGATATCTGCTTCCCTGGCTACCTTCTCCTGGGCCTTTACCAGAATAGGGACACTGGGTTCAGTTACATATCTGCCGCTTCTACGTATGCTCTTATCGCTTACCCCTATCATTAGGATCTCAGCTCCGGGAAGGTTTTGCTTCATGTGGTTAATAACCCGTGTCATACCCTTCTCATAGCCCTGATAATTCTTCCGGTTGTGCGCTACTACATTTAGTCCGAAATGGAGAATAATCAGATCATATTCGAGATACTGGTTGAAGCCTTGTAGATATTCTCCGGGAATGTCTCTAAGGTTCATCCCACGGTTCCCCCTGGA
>JBCBKZ010000721.1:0-3194 GCA_038520955.1 Bacteroidota bacterium
GGAGGCCCTTCTGAATAGTAGGCACACTGGCCAGCAATATTCCCCTCAAAGTCTGAGAAGTTTCCTTCTACCGGATTCTCCTCATAGTCTACTATTACTCCTCTGAGAGCGGCTTCTTCCTGAAAGGCACCGAAATATCTCACCAGCTCGCTATCTACTATGTTCATAGGTTCTTCTTCTTTCTCGCATGACATAAAACTGATTCCCAGAAAGCCTAAGAGTAATATTAAACTGCCTTTTTGCATGTTTTTTACTCATATAAGGCGGAAAACTCCTTTCTGTACTCACAGGCTGTCTAAAAAATATAAGAGGAACCCCCAAAACAGTAATTCTCTCAAACTCTTTACCGCTCTGAACACTAGATTCCGCACAGACTGGTAATTGATGTTCATGGCTTCGCCTATCTCTTCATAGTCCATGTCCTGATAGTATTTCAGGAAGATGGCTTCCTTCTGTCGGTCAGACAGGGCTGCGAACGCGGACTTGATTCGATTGAGTTGTTCAGCTGAGTGTTCATCCTGGATCATGAGTTGTTCTATGTCCAGGTCCACCTGAAAGTCATAGGTGTCAGGTTCCAGGTCTGCTTGATGCAGCTGGTACTTCTTGATCTTCTTTATCAGTTTCCTTCTAAGGGAAACCATCAGGTAGGGCCGGATATTTTTGGTGCTACCGAGCCCAGTTCGTTTGTTCCAAAGCTCTATAAATAAATCCTGTAAACAATCTTCTATAAGCTGTGTATCCTGTGAAAATCTATATCCATATCGGATTAGGTGCTCCACATGATCTTTATAGATGCTTTCAAGGGCAGATTTATCACCGTTCTTTAGAGCTTGCCACAGATCATGGTCATTCATATATCAATACAACGTAGCAGAGTTAAAAATTTGTTCAATCAGTGAGGGTTCAAATTTATTTAAATTTTTTTTTGAATCCGTGAGTACAAAGCAGGAATAGCTGACTTAAGGTAGTGTAAACAATAACAAAAAAGGAATCATGATGAAAGTATTATTGAAATCGAGTTTACTCCTGGCCTTAGTTACCTCTCTCATATTTGTATCATGTGAGCAAGAGTCTCTGGAAACCGCTGCTGATCTGGTATCAGTTGACAATTATGTAGAAGCTTCTGTAGTAAGTCTACAGGATAGCGCCCAGTGTGGAAGGCACGGATGTTTTGAGCTGGTATTCCCGCTATCTATTGAGTTTCCAGATGGAACTATAGAAGAAGTAGCAGACTATGATGAACTAAAATCTGTGATTAGGAGCTGGAAAGAATCTAATCCTGAGGTAGATGTTCGTCCTTCTTTTGTGTACCCCATAGAAGTCATCAATAGTGAAGGGGAAATCATCACTATAGAAGATGCTGAAGCATTAAGAGAGCTTCGTAAAGAGTGTGGACGTGGATTCCGCGACAGAATTAAGAAGTGGAGAAAATTTGGTAAGCCATGTTTTGACATTGTTATGCCGGTAACCATAGAGTTCCCTGACGGTACTACTGCTGAGGTAAATGACCGCGAAGAGTTGAAGCAAGCTGTAAGAACATGGAAAGAAGCAAATCCTGGTGTAGATGGTCGTCCGGTACTTACTTTCCCCATCACAGTAGAGTTTGAAGATGGTAGCACTCAGACCATAGAAACTATCGAAGATCTGAGAACGCTTAAAGAGACTTGCCAGGAAGCAAGTGATGATGAAAATGATTAATCCTGATAATCTAGTCCTCCTTATACAAACTTAGTGTGTGATGTGTCTTTTGATTGAATGCGAAAATCGAGCTGATTAAGACAGGCGTTCAATTAATCTTCCTCTCAATGCCATCCATCTGCTTAGTGCAGTGGATGGCTTTTTCTCATTTGATGCTTAGGACGACTTGGGCTTTCTGTGGAAGATTTTGCTGACGATCTTCCATTCTCCATCTATCTTTAGGAGATTCATAAAGTCTACAAAGTAGAAGGAGTCGTATTCTATTTCCAGCTCTGCCTGGGCGGCATTCCCCTGGACCTTGACAGAGATGATACGCGTTTTTCTGTTACTGAGAGGACCCGGCTTCATACCTGCGCGAAAGAACTCTATGGCATTTACTTCTTTGTATTCTCCGTTAGCTATGTACTTCATAGTAGCTGTAGGATGAAAAGCTTTCACCAGGGTTTCAATTTCATTGTTAGTACCCCCTTCCAGGTAGTAGTTTAAGGTTTTAGCGATTTCAGCATGGGTAGCTGATTCGGATTGGGCAACAGCTAAGGTACTCACACTTAGCAGCAACCCAAGTAGGATCATTCTCGTGTTCATGATAGTTAGTGATGTTAGATTAACTAAATAGATAGTTCTACGGAAGAAGGTAGCTACCGTTGATTCTTACCAGCTTTTTAGACTAAAGGAGAAGTTTTCCCTATGAGTTACTGTTGATTCCCTATGCTTCTCTACGATAAGACAGTTGGTGAAAAGTGGGGGTAAATCCCATTTTATACCAAAAATCAGCTGCTTCTTGGTTTTTGATGGCTACTCTTCCTTCAATGATATCTGCCCCACGTCCGTACATCCATTTTTTGGCAGTGAGAAATAGTCGGGTCCCTATTCCTATTCTCTTGAATGGCTCTTTTACGATGGTTTCTGTGATATAGCCCACCTTTTCCTGAACTAAATGGTTAGGCTCCATTATCCGACATGATATGAAGCCGGCAAGCTCATCGTCAAATTCTGATAAAAAGAATTGACTATCGGGATCTGAAATCCTTTTCCCAATATCCTTTTTTACAGCAGATTGACTCTTTTCTTCGGTCAGGAGATAAGGAGTGATCTCCAGATGATTTAACATGAATTCATTCCACAAAGGGATAATACGACCTATGTCGCTGTGTGAAGCTACTCTTATGTTCCCAGACATAACCTAATAATTTATGGTACCCATACCGGAGAAGACATGTGAGGGTTCTCCTTTTTATCAGTCGGCGTTGGAATAAGAAGACAAAGGAAGCTATAGGCTATTATCGATGTATACGGGAAAGTCTTAAAGAAGTATACTTAGGGAGCCCGAAATATTTGAATTTTCTTCAAATTATTTTTCCTCACGTGAACCATGCTTCTAAAAATAGGCGTAGCTGATCACATGATGACTAGGGCCCCTTAGTTATGAGTTGTTAGTGCTGACCCTGACCTTAGCTTGCTTGCTGACCAATTCCTTCTCTACCGCTTCATTGATC
>JBCBKZ010000722.1:0-3193 GCA_038520955.1 Bacteroidota bacterium
AATGACCACCATGACACTTCTTCGGAATATGAGGCTACTCTTATCAAGCTAAGCAAGCGGCATGAAATTATCCTCATGCAGCTGTACCATCCATATGAGTATATGGAACTACCCGCGGCCATTCTTCCTATTATGGATATGGAAAGTGGCCAAAACAGATGGGTATATACAGGTAGTAAGAAGTTCAAACGGAAGATGCGGGAGGAATTCAGCAGAAGAGAATCCATGCTCAAGCGTCTCAGCAAAAGAAAAAATATTCATTTCATCTCCATAGATATCAGCCAGGATTACTTAAAGGTCCTGGAAGCATTCTTCAAAAAGCGTAGCCGAATAGGGGTACAGAGAGGAGCTGCTTCATGATTCGTAGAACGGTATCCGTCTTTGTCTTTGTCTTTCTTCTGGTAGGTTCCACATTTGCTCAACCTAAGGTGATCTCCAGATTAGAGGCTTCTGCTGATAGCTTCTTTTTGGGAGAACATATTTCTTTTACCGCAGAATTCAGGTACAGCGTAGGGATAGAGATCTATCTACCCGAGGAAACTGACAGCCTTTCCGTCTTTGAGTGGGTTTCTGCTGAGGAGGCTACTATCCAGGATCAAGGACCTTGGACCAAGTCTAGCCAAAAGCTACAACTCAGAAGCTTCTCTCTCATTCCCGCCCAATCTGCCAGACTTTCTTATGGTGTCATCAGAGCAGGAGACACGAGTTGGTATCAGGTAAGTAGCGCCCCTCTACACCCTAAAGAACTCATCAAAGGCCCTGTATCAGATTATTTCCCAAGACTGTATCGAGGTTGGTGGAACATCAGTCCGCCAGCAGATTATACACTCATTATTCTTTCAGGCCTAGCTGTTATTCTACTTATCAGCATACTTATTCTCCTTTTCAGGAAGCCCTTCATCAGATGGCAACAGCGGCAGCACATCAAGAAACAGTGGTCCCGGCTTAAGCACAGTCTGTATCGGATCATGATAGGTGGTGAGAGCGTAGACCAAAAAATGTATCTCTTTGGGCAGGAATGGAGACGTTTCCTGGCTACCCGTAATGTGAGCCTGTTGGAAAGCAAAAGTAGTACAGAACTCGCCCAAATACTTCCTTCTCATCCCTGGTTAGAAGAGCCTGAAAAAAATGCCCTCCTTAACTGGAATCTTCGGTCGGATGAGGTCATCTATGCGGATGCAGACATGTCTACCCAGGAAGTAGAACATCAGTATGAAACCCTGCTTCACATACTGGAGAATGCCTACAGTAAGCAGTTGAAGGCTGTAAAGAAGGGATAGTCTTTTTTGATGTAGCGGCCTGTTTGAGTTGCCGAAAAGCTATTACTTACAACCCCTTCGCACAAGCACTCATCCCCTTTCAAGGTGATGCGCTGCGACCCTATTATTGCTGAGATAGCAGGGTTGTTGCCCTTCCAAGGGTAACGAGGTCAGAGCGGAAGGATTTTATGAGGACTTTAGGATAAAATAAGAGTCTTTTGCCATATAGGGAATTCAGAAGGCTCAATACATTGTGTCTCTCCTATAAATACATTTCTCTAAAATCCTCCATCTGAGTGACATTACCCAGAATAAACATACGGTCGTTTTCCTCTACAGGTCTGTGGGCTGGTGGGTTGATTTCTACATGCTCCCCACCATGCTTGTATCCAAGCACCAACACGCCTGTACGTGAGCGGATCTGAAGCTGGGAAAGGGTTTTCCCGACAAGCTTAGGATGATTTTTGCAGGTAATCTCTTCCAGGTGGAGATCCGGGCTTCCTACTCCTGTTACCATGTCCACAAATTCCATGAGGGCGGGACGGGTAATCAAATTGACCATTTTCTGTCCTCCTATGAGGTTAGGAACTATGACTTCGTTAGCACCGGCACGCTTAAGTTTAGAGATGGTATTCTCTTGGGCGGCCCTTGCGACTATGTGTAGGCGTGGATTCATCTCTCTTGCTGTCAGCGTGATGTATACATTTTCCGCATCGCTGGAGAGAGAAGAGAGAAGTCCCTTAGCCGATAAAATATTGGCGCGTTCCAGGGTATCATCATCTGTAGCATCTCCTACCACAGCCAGCAACTCTTCTCCTTCATGGTGAATCCTGAAGTCTTCAATTACCTCCTCTTCAGACTCTACCACCACAAAAGGCTGCTTTTGACGGAGTAGCTCATTAGCAGCCTCCCGACCATTCCGTCCAAGGCCACAAATGATGATGTGCTCTTTTAGTTTTTTAACCTTCTTGTCCATCCAATATCTACTATAGAGATTTTTCACCTCCCCTTCCACCACAAAGGTAGTAATTGTGGTTACGGCATACACAAAGGTACTGGCACTCACCACGATTAATATCACCATGAATACTTTCCCTTCCGGGCTCAGGGTTTTGATGGTCCCAAAACCCACTGTGCTCATGGTAATCACCGTCAGGTAGATCGCATCGATGAACCCATAGCCCTCAATCATCATAAGGCCCAGCACTCCTATCAGAGAAACACCCAGTAACAACAAAAGTGATAAGTAAATGCGTCTAAGGCCCATAGATGATATTGCCGATCCATTAAATTACGGTATCAGTACTAAAGGACACGCAAAAAAGAGAGAATTCTTGTCAGTAGAAAGGAAAAAGTCTATCTTTACGCACTCTTTTGAAAAATGGGGCATTAGCTCAGTTGGCTAGAGCGCTACACTGGCAGTGTAGAGGTCAACGGTTCGAATCCGTTATGCTCCACAAAACGGCCTTTGCAGGTAGTAGAGGCCGATTCGGACGTTCCAGTCAGCAATTTCCAGTCAGTTTTTGACTGGAATTTTCACTTAGGCTCCACGACTTTATTATTTCTATCGTATAGTCTTTCCTAACTACACCTCAAACTAAAATACTGATTTATAGATCATTGCGTTTAAAAACTTCCAAGAGTTTAAAATCGTAGAGCAGATAATATTCGGTATTATCTAAGTTAAATGACATGCTTAACTATTCCACTTGCATGTCATTTAGTTCTCATAAATCTATATAGTTTGCACATAATACTTTTTAGCAAATCAAAATTCTTACTTTAATCTGTAATCACAGAGTAGTCCTCTGAAAGTAATCTTGATTCAAGTTATCTCGCGAAAATTTTAGTACCCAAATTTGTTTTACCTGGAAAAGCTTCAACTAAAGAGCCGATAGTAAAGAAATAAACTTCCCTTGAGGGAATGAGGTATT
>JBCBKZ010000723.1:0-3192 GCA_038520955.1 Bacteroidota bacterium
AGTTTTATTAGCAGATTTTTGAAAGTTTCTTATAATTGTAGAAATCAGACCCCTGAACACTAACAAATAGGTATTAAAATTGTGCTTATTTGGATTATTTCGACTACTACTGAATTTCTGCGCTCGCGTAATCTTTTTGTCAAGCTATACGTTAGCTACTAGTGGCAAAAACCATTGAGGAGTATTGAAAGCAATATATTTATGCCCAAAAACCTACTAATTGTCGAATCACCTGCCAAGGCGAAAACCATTGAGAAATACCTGGGTAAAGACTTCACCGTAAAAGCCAGTTACGGACATGTCAGGGACCTTGCAAAGGGTGACAAAGCCATAGATGTGGAAAATGGTTTTGTCCCTAAGTATGAGGTTATCGCAGACAAAAAGTCTGTGATAAGCGACTTGAAGAAACTGATCAAGGACTATGAAACTGTCTGGTTAGCCACGGATGAAGACCGGGAAGGAGAGGCTATTTCCTGGCACCTGGCCAATGTGTTAGGCCTGGACCTGGAAACCACCAGAAGAATTGTATTTAACGAAATCACCAAGCCAGCCATAGAAAAGGCCATACAAAATCCCCGATATATTAACAGGGATCTGGTAAATGCCCAGCAGGCAAGGCGGGTACTGGATAGAATCGTAGGGTTTAGACTTTCTCCTGTATTATGGAGAAAAGTCAGAACAGGCCTTTCTGCAGGAAGGGTTCAGTCTGTAGCAGTAAGATTATTAGTAGAGCGTGAAAGAGAAATCATTGCCTTCAAGCCTACTTCTACCTTTAAAGTAAGTGCTGGATTCTTACTGGAAAAAGGAGCTGTCATCCAGGCTGACCTCAGTAAGAAGCTTCCTGATCTGGATAATGCCCAGTCTTTCCTGGAAAGCTGCAAGGGGGCGGATTATACCATCACCAACCTGGTAACAAAGCCTTCTAAAAAATCTCCAGCAGCCCCATTTACTACCTCCACCTTACAGCAGGAAGCTAGTAGAAAACTTAGTTTCTCTGTAGCCCAGACCATGAGAGTGGCCCAATCTCTGTATGAAGCAGGATTGATCACGTATATGCGTACAGACAGTGTTACCCTCTCAGAGGAAGCCAGAAATAACGCTGCTGATACTATAGAAGATATGTACGGGGATGCTTATGTAAACCCTCGTCAGTATAAAAATAAGAACTCTAATGCCCAGGAAGCGCACGAGGCTATCAGACCTACCATCATGGCCAGAAATGCCATGGAGGATGGAGACAGAAATGAAAAGCGCCTGTATGAGCTGATCTGGAAGCGTACCATTGCTTCTCAGATGGCTGATGCCAAGTTAGAGAAGACCACAGTGGACATAGAGGTGTCTACCAATAAGGCCGTATTCAAGGCTAAGGGAGAGGTGCTAAAGTTTGATGGATTTCTAAAAGTATACCTGGAGTCCAGAGATGATGAGGATGATGAGGACAAAGAAGACACTGGCGTACTTCCTCCAATGACCGTAGGTCAAGAACTAGGGCTGAAAGAAATGAATGCGCTTGAGCGTTTCTCAAGACCAGGTGCAAGATATACAGAAGCCAGTCTGGTTAAGAAACTGGAAGAACTTGGCATAGGAAGACCTTCTACCTACGCACCTACCATTTCTACCATTCAGAAAAGGCAGTATGTGGTCAAAGAAAGTAGAGAAGGGGTACCTAGAATTCTCCAACTGGTAATCCTGAAGGAAGAAGAAGTTACGGTTAACCAGAAAACGGAAACCACCGGTGCAGAAAGTAATAAGCTCTTCCCTACTGACTTAGGGATGGTAGTGAGCGATTTCCTGGTAAAATTCTTCCCTTCTATCCTGGACTACTCTTTCACCGCTAAAGTGGAAGAAGAATTTGACAGAATTGCCTCCGGTAAGAAGGAGTGGAATGACATGATCGCCAACTTCTATGAGGACTTTGATCCGAAGGTGAAGGATACAGCTGAAAATGCTGAGCGCGCTGGAGGCGAAAGAGACCTGGGCGTACATCCAAAGAGCGGTAAGCGCGTGTTTGCCCGCCTGGGTAGATACGGACCTATGATACAAGTAGGGGAAAGCGAAGACGAGGAAAAGCCAAAATACGCTAAGCTTCGCAACAACCAGCGCCTGGAAACCATCACCTTTGAGGAAGCTTTGGATCTCTTTAAACTGCCTAGAGTGGTAGGAGAATTTGAGGAACAACCGGTGAAGGTGAACATAGGCAGATTTGGTCCTTATGTGCAGCTAGGAAAACTCTTTGCCTCTCTGGAAGAGGAGGATGATCCGTATGAGATAGGCTATGACAGAGCCGTAGAACTCATCAAAAAGAAGCGTGAAACTGAAGCCAATAAAATCATCATGAAGTTCAATGATGATGTGCAGATCCTGAGAGGACGTTGGGGCCCCTACATCAAGTATGAAGGGAACAATGTCAAAATCCCTAAGGATGTAGCTCCAGAAAATCTCACCTTAGAAGACTGCGCCAAGCTATATGAAGAAAGTAAGAACAAGCCTAAGCGTGGCAGAGGCAAAGCCAAAAAGAAGAAAGCATAAATCAAAAAGCAGCTGTAAAGGCTGCTTTTTTTTATGTTTTGGATGTAAGCTTTTTGAGTGCCAGTATCACGACGCCTGCAGCGGGCCTTCCATATCAGCCCTGTGCCTTCATTTTGGCATTCGCCCCAAAACGAAGCAAAAATGCTTGGCCTCACCAATGCATCTCCACTATCCGCCCACGATCGGTGGTGAGGCGTCCATCCTTAATAGATAGACTCCAAACTATATTTGTCGATGAAAAACCGAACTTGAAAAGGTTCCATTATTCTTAGTAGAAGTTTAATATACTATGATCCAGTATGGATCACACTTCAACAAAAACACCATAGTTATAGCCAGTAACCCAATCAACTACTATAGAAAAACCCCCTGCTTGCATGAAAGCAGGGGGTAACTACTACTACCAGGTTGCTTGAATCTAGTGCTACAATTCCGTTATTTCTCCTGACTCCAGGTCCACCATAAAGCTTCTACCCTGTACTACTACCGTAGCCTTCCCCTGACCTATGAAGGTAACCGTACCTTCAAAGTTGTAAGGATTTCCCTGTGGGCCAGTTCCGGCGAGGGTATAGGTAGCCGTACCTGAGATAATAGATCCCTTAGGTAAATCCACCACCAATGCTACGGCTAACTTTGTCCTGGATGGATTAGTACTGGATTTAC
>JBCBKZ010000724.1:0-3188 GCA_038520955.1 Bacteroidota bacterium
CCTCTGTATGAGGTCCTGTTTTCAAATTCTCCAAACATCCCATTCGCACTGTAGCCGACAGCTAGGTTGAACCAGTCTGGAAGCTTATCCTTCAGAAGTAAGTTATTCACGGATGTACTGAGCCAGTAAGTGTGTCCATTGTAATCATAAAACAGGCTCTCCAGGGTATTATCTCCTAGATACCCATTTGCCTGATTGGCGTAAGGGGAGCGGGAAAAGCTGAACTTGTATTGAAAGAGCTGTTCGTCAAACAGAAGTTCCTGACCGATCACCAGGACTGAGCCCGCAGTATTTGCAGCTACATCACTCCAGGAGAACCCCCATCCTTCATACAGCCCATCAAAAATTTCTATGGGTAGCTGAAGAATGATTCCAGCAGTTCCTCCGAAAATAAGGGCTTGCTTCTTACTCACGCCTGCACTTCTAAGCCATCTATAGCTTAAATAACTTTGCCAGTAAGCGCCATAGGTATGTCCCAGTTTATCTACTTGAAGGTAGCCCTTGCTATCATCGAAGAAGTGGAAAGGCACCCTTTCTTTATCCTTATACCAGATGAACTGTAGGTAGGCCATACTCCCCAGATAAAGGGCAGATTCAGTCAGAATGACGGTTCTGAGCTTTGAATGATTAACAGGAGAAGAAGCCAGAGACAGACTATCCTGCCCGGAAAGTTCCCGTGAAAATAAGCCACAGAAAAAAATGCATAGAAAGGTAATTCTCATGGAAGCTCTCCTTATTTAGTGTGGAGTTGGTGGGCTTATAAGTAGAACTTCCTAATCATCCCGGAGGTTGCTTGGGGGAATTATCTGAAGCGGAATGGGTAATTATGTTCTTCTATTCTTCAATCGCCAATATCTTATGAGGAATAATATTAGCCCCAGGAGACAAACCAGTAAAGTGGGAATAATGACATGGGCTGGGTGCATAGGGCCGGCATTAAATCCTTCCACTTCAGCATAAGGTTCACGGTCTATTTCTCCCCCAAAGAAGTCTGGATCAAGTGCAGTTTCCCATATAGGATCATGAACGGATTCTCCTCTTGGAAAAGCGTTTACCTTCTCTACTAACTCAGCAACCAGGGCCTCATTATCATCCGCTAGGTTATGGCTTTCAGTTGGGTCTTGAAAGACATTATAAAGTTCTGGGGGACCATCAGTAGGAATGATCAACTTTAAACTGTCGGCGAAGTATGCCTCATTCCCAAGTATGGCATGTGTGATATAATCTGTCTGGGCAGCCGGGACCTCCCCACGTAGGAAAGCCCATTGACTTACACCATCTATCTCTAGGTGCTCTTCATCATGATATCCGCCAGCAGTCAAGAGAGTAGGGAGGATATCATTTACGGTAATCCTACTTTCCACCTTTTGAGGTAGCAGAAAAGCAGGCGCATAAATGAAGGAAGGAACCCTAACACCTCCTTCATAAACAGATCCCTTCCCTTTTCTGAGAGGGCT
Source organism: Bacteroidota bacterium (assembly GCA_038520955.1). Lineage (GTDB taxonomy): Bacteria > Bacteroidota > Bacteroidia > J057 > J057 > JBCBKZ01. Next base: position 1,458 of record JBCBKZ010000724.1, read on the forward strand.
GTTGTCAGAAGCAGTAGTTTCTACTGTCCGTCTTAGGAATTCTAGCAAGGGGATGGGGAAAGGAGGATCAAAAATAGAATTGGCACGTTTTACTATGTTTCGGATATTTTCATTGTACCCTGCTCCTGTGGAGCCACCATTATCACTCATGAACCAGATGATGGTATTCGATAGCAGATCATTAGCTTGAACCTCCTGCATGATTCTGCTGATCCCTTTGTCTATTTCAGAAACCATAGCAGCATGTAATTGGCGATTCTTTTCTGGTAGTTTATAGTATGGAACTACCGCTTCTTCAGGTGCTTCATTGGGGATGTGAGGAGCTGAGTAACAAATTTCTATAAAAAATGGATTCCCCTCCTGATGTTCTCTGATTGTTAGAATAGCTTCATCAGTGAGTAAATGGGTACTATATCCTTCTTCTACTACTGTTTTTCCATTTCTCTGCCAATCCAGCCCTCCACCATGGACATGATCAAAATGGCCTATTCCTCCGGTCAGGTATCCATAGAAATGATCAAATCCTCTTTGGTTAGGCAGATATGCTTTCTTGAATCTTCCCAGATGCCACTTCCCAATCAGGGAAGTTTGATAGCCTATGTCCTTTAAGTATTGTGGGAGAATTTTCGCATTTAGTGGCAGTCCCTTTCTGTTATTCTTGGATAAGGGGGTGTAAAAGCCTAAACGGATCGGAGCTTTCCCTGTCATGAGGGCACTTCTGGTAGGAGAACAGGCAGGATGTGCATAAAAGCGATTTAGCTCCAGCCCCATGGCCGCTAAGCTATCCATAGTAGGAGTTAGGATCTCACTTCCATGATAGCCTACGTCATTCCATCCTAAGTCATCTGCTACGATTAAGATAATGTTAGGAGGAGTGGAGTCCATATCTTCCTGAGCCTGAATAAGGTTCCTATTCAAGAATAAGATGCCAAATAGGAGGCAGAAGCCGTATGAAATCCTAAACGACTGCAAAATGTGAGTGACCATAGCAGTAGTAGTTTTTTGGTAGAAGAGAACTCTGGATCAGTATAAGTTGTAATTTTAAAATAAATTAAACAATTTTGTTTAACATTTTTGTTCATGTCTAAATTAAATCAGATCACTAAGCAAAAAATTCTCAGAGCAGCTGAGACGGTCTTTCACGAAAATGGATTTCAGGGGGCAAGAACCACCATGATTGCAGAGAGAGCAGGTGTGAGTAGGCCTATGCTCCATTATTATTACCGGACTAAGGAGGAGTTATTCCAGGAAGTACTGCAGAACAGCTTCGGCTTTTTTGTGACGCATGCCCAAAACTTATTTTCTGGTGAGAATAACCTGAAGACTACCATAGAAAGTCTGATAGAGCTGTTTTTCAGGATTTTAGAGGAGAAACCAGGTCTTGCCAGCTTCTTTGTGAATTTGCTGAATGAGAATCCTTCGTTGATAACGGGGTTAAAGGTGGTTGAGCAGGAACATCTTCCCAGACTGTTTGACAGCTTGTTAGCTAAAGCAAGAGAGCAGAATGAGATACAATCCACAATTTCAGGCGAGAATCTTCTGCTTAATATTTACGGCTTAGTGGTCATCCCATATTTGACAGCCCCACTTATCAAGTTTAAAGAGGACAGAGATGATACGGCCATGACATCCTTCCTGGAACATAGAAAAGAGCAAATCAAAGAGTTTGTGTGGAACGGCATAAAATAATAATGACTATACCATGAAACGTAACCTACTAATCGCTAAAAT
>JBCBKZ010000725.1:0-3186 GCA_038520955.1 Bacteroidota bacterium
ACTGCATTGATCTGTAGATCTGCTTCTACCCCAGCATAATGCTTAGGTTTAAAGTCTTCATCCACCCTGTCAGTATCCTGTGCTATGAACCTGCCTTCTGTACGAGCTATCTGGTTATAATCGTACAAAGGCCCAATTCTAAAGGTATGTCTGTTAGCGCTAAAAGACTTCTTAAAGTTGGGGTTAATGATTACCCTGGCTTGACGTAGACGGTTAAAGTTAAAGTCGTCATCATTCTCCTCTGTATAGACGGTCCCATTCCCTAATCCGAAGTAGTTTCTTACGTGGGTAGGTGCAAAAGCCTGTGCATTAAGAAGAAAATCCCATTTCCCAAATACACCCACCTGATCCCAGGAATAGCTTCCTGAAAGGGCCCTGGTCGCAAAGGCATAGTTAGCTAACAGTGTATGCTTACTTTTATAAGGCTTCTTTCTGAATCCATGTCTGGTATTGATAAAGCCGGCACCCAATACAAAGCCATCATCTACGTTCCATCCTGGGAGAATCAATGGGAGGAAGTTGTCCAGTTTAAATGCCTTACGCTCATACACATTGGCATCATTTCCAATGGTGGTCTTGTTTCTAAATCCGGCTGACCAATCCACCTCATTACCCTGAGAAGTATCATAAACTAAAACTTTCCCAGCTTTCCCGTTTCCTGTTTCCGTCTCTACCTTATCTGTGTCCTGACCTCCGATGATTCTCACTTTAATACCTTTGGCTTTATCTCCTTTCACGATAAACTCATCCTCACCCTGGAAGCCATATAGTCTGATTTCATTGGTTTGGCTTTTATTAAAAACCCGCTCATAGATTTTGGCTTTCTCTTCTCTTTTCTTATTGACAGCATAGATAGTCAACTTCGTCTGCTCATCATTCAGCCTTTCTATCACGAATCTCTCTCGTTTATCAGTTCCCCACACTTCCACTTCTTTAGCCAGGTACTTATAGTACTCCTTGGCAAAGGCATCTAACTTAGCTCTTCGGGATCTAAGCTTATCCTTGATGACATCTCCATTAATATCATATAGTTCTTTAGGCCATGCTTTAAAAGCTTCATCTATGACTTCATCCGTCAGTAATGGTTTCATGGACTCAGCCATTTCAATCCAGTCCTTCTCATCCATTTCTGTCAGGAAAGTTCTGTCAAAGAATCTGGCATTAAAGCAAAGCCCCTGTATGTCTCTGATGTCATAGTCAAAGTTCTGGAACATTCTGGCTCCCCACTTTCTGGATACAAACCATGGGATAATTCCATCTACTTTCAGGAATACCTGGTCCCTGTCTCTGGGAATAGGCTTGTATACAGTATAGTCTCCCTCTTCTTCCTTAGCCCATCTCCACTGGTCATCATGTCTATCCCAGTCTCCCATCCATATATCTAACAATCTGGCTCTTAGAACAGCTTGCTGATCTACTTTATGCTCATAGGTATCACGTATTTTTCTGAGGACCTTACGGGAAGACTCTATGTCTTTTGCATACCCAAAACTGGCTACATCATCCCTGTTTTTAGCAGGTCTCTCTTCCAACAAATAGATTCCATCTCCAAAGAATTCCTTAAAGTCTCCCAAAGCATCCTGCTTTGGGACATAGTAAAAATCAGGATTGGTGTGGTATACTCCGGCAGCCTCAGCCAACTTAGGTACTACCCAGGCACCATAGGGGTGTGCCATGGCAAGTTCATCTTGAGCAAAATCCTGCACCACAGTACCACGGGCAAACTCAGGAATAAGTAAGGTAACATCCTTATCTACCGAACGCATGGCGTATTGTTTCCCATTCTCATTCTCCAGCCTAAGAGACTTGGTCTGAATCCCTCCTCCCTTTTTGATGGGGGTTAGTTTACCATACTTAGTATTACTGAGGTCCAGGGTAGGGAATTCTACCTCTGCTAACCATGCATCTCTATGAAGATCTCCTAACCAGTTTCTTTGGCCTTTTTTAGCTACATAGCTGGAATCGGCAACAGCTTTAACAGTTACTGGATGATCAAAGTCTGCATTTTCTACATTCTTATCTATCTGAAGACTCTTCCCCTTAATTTTCTTCCTGAATAATAAATCGCCTGACTCTCCACTTGCATGAGGTCTCCAGAATTCCAGCCACACCTCTCCATTCTTGTAGTATTGTAATCTGGAGAATCCATAGCCTGCATATCCAAACTCTGAGCCCCCATTTTTAACGATATAGGTTTTTTCAGAACCAGAACCACTTACTATATAATGCCTATCTGCTTTTACAATACCCGTAATAGCAAAGCTCCTCTGGTCCGTGAAATACTGTAGGTTATGATCATGTCCAGAAGCAAAAACGACATGCCCCGCATCATAGGTAACCTCTCGAAGTATGTCTGAGAAGTACATATTCTGAGGGTGGTTCACCTCTTGGTTTGAAATCCCTGCATGTCTTAAGGCAGTACCTATAGATCCTAAGACTGGCAAAGGAATGAAAAGACCTTTATTTAACCTGGTTAAAGGGAATAGGTGATCCTTTAGGGTAAACCAACCACCATGAGGGCCGTCAGAGAAGATGGGATGGTGAAAGGCAAAAATGAAATCTCCATCATCATTCTCATCTATTAGCTCCTCCAAGACAGCCTTAAATTCATCCCTACTTTGAATTTTACATCCTGAGTTCATTTCAGGCTCACTTTCCCAGTCTTGTAAGAACCACTGAGAATCCAGCAAAAATAACGTAAGATCATCCTGGAGTTTGATCACCTTAGGGTCACCACATCCATCCTTGGGATAGAGGACATGCTTTTTGGATCCCAGATACTCCTTTGCATAATCAGCCTGCCTGATAATAGCTTCTCTTCCGCCTGGAGACCAGTGGTTCCAGTCATGATTACCGGGAATCATATAAAGTTTCCCCTTGAAGTTCTTAGCCATGTCCAGTTGAGCATTTATAGCTCCCTCAGCTTCCTCTCTTTCCGGATGTCCTTCTACAGGTAGTCCATCAGGGTAAATATTATCTCCTAGTAAAACAAGGGTGCTATTCTCATCTTCCTTTTGAAGAAAAGACTCCAGGAAATGGAAGTTATGTATATGCTCTTCCAATACAGTATTTCCTCCGTCTCCCAAAAGATACACTGTATGCTTAATTGAGTCTTGATTATTTACCTGCACAGACGGATCTGGCTTGGAAGAAGATTTTCTATAATGAGGTTGTAGGGTGCTACAT
>JBCBKZ010000726.1:0-3178 GCA_038520955.1 Bacteroidota bacterium
TAGACCTATTTCTGTAATCCCTATTGATTCGCCTGATGATATAAAAAGAGTCCATATTTTGTACCTGGCTTCCTCAAGAAGTAGAGAATTACGCTCTCTCGTGCAGCAGTTGAAAGATCAGTCTGTCCTTATTGTAGCAGAAAGGGGGGGATTGGCTAAGAAGGGTGCTTGTATCAACTTCATTTTAATGGAGGATGATACTCTTAGATATGAATACAATGTACGGGAACTCGAGAACAGAGGACTAAAAATGTCCCAGGAGTTTACCCGATTTGGCTATAAGGTGAATTAGGAATTTTATGAAATATAGTGTCCTGAGGCTTCTTCTGGTTTGTTTACTGCTGGTCTTCAGCCGTCAGGGAGATCTGTTTGCCCAGGATGAAAGTGCTAACCTGAAGTTTCTGTCTACCGAGGATGGATTGAGTGAAAACTTCATCACCAGCATACTTAGAGATCAGAAAGGATTTATGTGGTTTGGCACCACCAGAGGGCTGAACAGGTATGATGGACACGGATTTAAAACCTTTTATGCAGATCCCTCTTCAGCAGACTCTCTCTCTGGGAACTTTATCCGTTCCCTTTTACAGGACAGTAAGGGAAAAATTTGGGTAGGGACAGAGGGAAGAGGAATCAATATCTACAATCCTGAACTGGAGAAATTTACTCACCATAAGCGGGAGGAGGATAATGAAAACAGCCTGCCCGATAATACTATTCTGAGTATTCTGGAAGATCAGCAAGGAAAAATCTGGTTAGGAACCAAGGAAGGCTTATGTTACTGGGAAGAGGATAAGGGCTTCCAACGTGTTAATCTTCCACTGGCCTCTGTAAAGAATGGGACCCTTGTCATCAATTCTCTTCATGAAGATAAATCTAGCCACATCTGGATAGGGACTGATGCGGGTTTATTTCGATGGAATCCCGTTTCTAATAATTTATCCTCTTTCTATCAGTCTCTGGAGCTGGGAACAGGCTTACCGGATGATCAGATCCAAAGCTTTTATGAAAGCCCCTCTGGACTACTTTACGTAGGGACAAGGAAAGGACTGGGGATTTTGGCCATGCCGTATTACCAGAAAAGAATGGGTGAGAAGGAAGGCAAAGTTAGGTGGCTGCCCCTGGATATAGTTTCAAATAAAGAAACCCAATCTGATATTCAGATCATTAAGGGAGACAAAAAGGGAAATGTCTGGATAGGCACCTTCGGAGGAGGACTCATAAACTACAGAGAGGAGAATGGAAGGATTACGGAGTACAGGCGTGACAGAGCTGATAAGAATTCCTTAAGTAGTGATGATATTTTATCCATAGAATTAGACCCTTCTGGTATGGTATGGGTAGGGACCTATGATGGCCTGAATGCCATGGACCTTACCCGGATTCAGTTTAATACGGTCTTGCCGGGCATTATAAGCCCTGATGGTTTACCCAGTGATGATGTCTTTTCAGCCGTAGAGGATAATTTTGGCGGCCAGTGGATAGGGAATGACCATGGGCTCATCAGAAGAAATAAAAAGACGGGAGAAACCTTCTCATGGACTCCCATGGGAATAGAAGAAGTTGATTATATAGATCCTTCAGTTTATGCTACTCTACTAGACAGTAAGGGAAATTTATGGGTAGGAACCAGCCAATTCGGCTTATTCTACCTTAGTGAAAGTGAGTTGAGCAATGAGCAGTATAATTTTCAGGCCTTTGAGGAGATGGACTCAAATATGGAATTGCCCGGAGAAGAGATTTTGTGTCTGTTTGAAGATAAGGAGAAACGAGTATGGGTAGGGACCTCAGACGGACTAGCGGTGATGGACTTTGAGGCTGATACCGTCTGGGTTTATGAATCTGATTATGGAGATGATTTAACGCTGAGTGATAATACTGTTCAGTGTGTGTACGAGGATGCTGAAGGGGTATATTGGGTGGGAACAGCCAATGGGTTGAATGAATATCTTCCAGAAAAAAATGCGTTTAGAAGATACCTTCCTGATGAGGAAGGAAGTAACCCCTTAAGAAGCAGCAGCATATATTCCCTTTATGAGGATACAAATGGCTACCTCTGGATAGGAACTGATGGAGGAGGCGTATCCCGCATAGGTCCTGAGAGGGAAAACTGGAGTACCTTTACCACCGCTGATGGTATGCCCGATGACGTTATTTATGCCATTTTAGGAGATGAGGAAGGAAATCTCTGGATGAGTACCAATGCAGGTCTTTGTAGGGTGAAACTGATTGAGAATATGGATTCTCCCAGCTTCATTGTCTATAACCAGAAGGAGAATGGACTGATAAGTAATACATTCAACATTGGGGCAGCCTACAAAAACCAACTGGGTTTTCTATTCTTTGGCTCTAGTGAGGGCCTGGTGTATTTCCACCTGGATTACCTGCAGGAGAATGATGTTCCTCCTCCGGTAGTTCTTACAGACTTTCAGTTGTTTTTTGAGTCAGTACCAGTTGAACCTCAGGGAGAAAGCCCTTTGAAGAAAAGTATAATTGAAACAAAAAGAATAGAACTTAATTCCTCTCAGAATGTCCTCTATTTTGAATTTGCAGCTCTGAATTACATTCAGAGTGAGGAGAATGAGTATGCCTATATGCTGGAGAATGCGGACCAGGATTGGAACTACATTCAGCACAAGCGTAATGCGACCTTTACTTATCTGGATCCCGGGAAATATATCTTTAGGGTGAAGGCGGCTAATAATGACGGGATTTGGAATGAGGAAGGCCTGGCGGTGGAAGTGATCATTCATCCCCCCTTTTACGAAACCATCTATTTCTATCTGATCATCATAGGACTGATAGTTCTGGGAATCGTGGGATATATCCGTCTGCGGATCAGGAACCTGGAGCAGAATAAGACCCGCCTGGAAAATATGGTTCAGGACAGAACAGAGGAGTTATCTCAAAAAACTCATGCCCTGGAAAAAGCTCTGGTAAGGTTAAAGTCTGCCCAGACTAAACTAGTGGAATCAGAAAAGATGGCCTCTCTCGGTCAGCTTACGGCAGGGGTAGCACATGAAATAAACAATCCCATCACTTTTGTCATTGGGAACGTGGGACCCTTAAAGCGGGATATTACTGACGTGCTTGAGGTACTCAAAAAATATGATGAGACCATAGAAACCAATGAATTGCAGAAGTACTTCAAGCAGGTAGAGGAAACAAAGGAAGAGTTAGA
>JBCBKZ010000727.1:0-3177 GCA_038520955.1 Bacteroidota bacterium
ACATCTCCTCAATGTTATCGGGAGAACTATTCAAGAGATGTACATTAAGACTATAGGGGAAGGCTTTGCTTTTGAGAAAAGGCAGATTGTGAAAGAGCTGGAGACTCATGGTATAGCTTCTATTCTCACCCCGCCAGAAAAGCTGACAGTGAACTCTGTCAACAAATACCTGGAGATCAAGGCCAGAGGGATGATTTAGGCCAAATCAGCTTTCTTATTCAGGGTTTGAGAGAAAAGTGGAATGAATCCGCTCTCGGCATTCCATCCTACCAACTAAGTCCTTACATTTGGGGCTTACATTACACAAGAACGAGAATACCAACTATGCCAAGTATCCTGATAAGCAATGATGACGGAATACACGCCCCCGGTATCCAGGCCCTGATTGAGGTAGCTATGACTTTTGGAGATGTTACTGTGGTAGCTCCTAACAGTCCTCAAAGTGGAATGGGACATGCCATAAGTATTGGGAAACCCCTTAGAGTATATGAAGAACACCTTCCTTCCGGGTTAACGGGCTTTGCGGTGAGCGGAACCCCGGCAGACTGCGTAAAGCTAGCTACAGGAGTGCTGATGGACCATCAGCCGGACCTTATTCTTTCTGGCATTAACCATGGAGCTAACTCATCCATTTCCAGTATTTATTCCGGGACTTTGTCTGCCGCCAGGGAGGGAGCTATTCAGGGTATTCCTTCTATAGGATTTTCTCTTTGCCATTTTGCCCATAGTGGAGACATGAGTACAGCGAAAAAAGTAGTACATACCATTGTGGCAGAGGCATTGGCACACCCACTTACGCCGGGCCATCTTCTCAATGTAAACATCCCTTATGTCAGCATAGATGAATTGGCAGGTATTAAGGTTACTCGCCAGGCTATGGGAAGATGGGTAGAGGAGTTTGATGAAAGAACAGACCCCTACGGTCGTAAGTATTACTGGCTAACAGGAAACTTTGACCTTAAGGATAAGGGACAGGATACGGATGAGTATGCCCTGAACAATAATTATGTGTCTGTAACACCTATGATGCATGATCTCACCTCTCATGAAGACCTCAGCAGACTGAATAGCTGGGATTTCCAGTTAACCTCCTAATCAAATAGTAGGTATGAAGTTATTTATCATAGCAGGGGAAGATTCGGGAGATTTGCATGCCAGCAACCTTATTAGGTCCCTTCATCAAACACATCCAGATCTTCAGGTAAGAGGAGTGGGGGGAGATAAGATGGCTGAACAGAAGACTAGCCTGATAGCCCACATTAAGGACATCAACTTTATGGGGTTTTGGGAGGTGATCAAGAACCTAGGAACCATCAGGAAGTTGTTCAAAACGGTAAAGGAGGATATTCTCAGCTGGAAACCAGATGCTGTGGTCTTAGTAGACTATCCGGGATTTAACCTGAGAATGGCCAAATTCATCAAAGGATTGAATCTGCCCGTCATTTTCTACATTTCTCCTCAACTATGGGCCTGGAAAAAAGGCCGTATTAAAACCATCAGGAAGTTTGTAGATAGAATGATGGTCATTCTCCCCTTTGAGAAGCCCTTCTATGCGAATGAGGGAGTGGAAGTAGATTTTGTGGGCCACCCTCTGCTAGATGTAATCTCAGAAAATGAAGATAGTCCCATCAGTAAACCAATAGTGGCATTACTCCCAGGCAGTAGAAAGCAGGAAATTAAGCGTATGCTTCCGGTCATGCTAAGCCTACCTACAAAGTTTCCTAACTATGAATTTGTAGTAGCAGGCGCACCTAGTCAGGAAGCCTCTTTTTATCAGGAGCTCATAGGAGATACGCCAGTAAGCCTGGTCATGGATGAGACTTATGATCTTTTACATAAGGCCTCATACGCATTGGTAACTTCAGGAACTGCCACGCTTGAAACGGGCCTACATAAGGTCCCTCAAATAGTTTGTTATTCAGGCTCTCCTATTTCTTATGCCATAGGAAAAAGGTTAGTTCAGGTTAAATACATTAGTCTGGTCAACCTGATCCTGGATCAGCCCCTGGTGAAAGAATTAATCCAGTATGAGTTCAACCCTGACAATCTGGAAAAGGAGCTTACTAAATTAATGGAGAGAGCAGAAACAGACAGGGTGATGGAGGGTTATGCTCAGTTGAGAGCTAAACTTGGGGATGTAGGGGCTTCTTCCAGAGCTGCGGATATTGTCAGTAAGTACCTCAGCCAACAATCACCCATGGAAGCCATTTCTTCGTAAAAAGAATTGAGTCAAAATAGGGGAAATCTGTTTTTAGCTTGATGAAGCAGGTATTTACAGCATGCACATGGGTCATTCGTCTCCAAAGATTGGGGGTCCTTCTTCTGTGTACCGTCTTCATGTTTTCTTGCCAGGACCAGCAATCTCCTCCTTTTAAGACAGATCCATTTACTGAAGTGAAAACCATCAAAGGCTTAGCCACACCTAGCGCCATATGTACAGATGGAAAATACTATTATGTGGCCAGCATCGGAGCAAGACTGTTACCAGTTACAGAAGATGGGGATGGCTACATAACCAAGATTAGGCCCGACGGAGAGATCGTAAGTTGGCATTTCATTTATGGACTAAATGCGCCCTCAGATCTCATAATCATTGATACTACTTTACTGGTTTCAGATATAGATAGAGTGAAGGGCTTTGACCTGAATAGTGGTGAGCAACTCATGGATATCAGTTACCTGGGGGCTATGATTGATGGAATAGCCTACGATGGAGAGGAGTTTCTCTATGCTACGGCTAATATCACCAACAGAATTTATCGCACCTCTCTCAAGACGCTCAATACACAGCTCTTTACGGATCAAGTTTCCTCTCCTAATGGAATAGCCTTTAATCAGGCTACGGAATCTCTACTCATTTCTCAATTTCAACATGATGGAAGTGGAAAAATTCTCTCTTTATCAATAGCAGAACCCAGGGGGGAACCGAAAAGACTAGGTTCAGCAAAAGGCTTTCTGGATGGGATACAGCTAAGTTCTGAGGGGACACTTTTTTATTCTGACTGGGAGGACCTACATAAAGCAGGAAGAATAGGCTGGATAGATCCTAATACCCAATATCAGTCTGAAATTTCGCTCCCTACACAAATCCAAAATCCATCTGATATCCTCTTTGACGAGTCCCGAAGAGCCTTTTTGGTTACAGACCTACTTGCTAACCAAGCTTTTTGTTTCTTT
>JBCBKZ010000728.1:0-3176 GCA_038520955.1 Bacteroidota bacterium
TCTGTACTGAACGTGATTAATATTACCCCTGAGATCAAAGATAACACCATCAAACTTAGGCGTGGATACAATCTGAAACTTCCAGATGCAATAACTGGAAGTACAGCTTATTCATTGAACCTCCCCTTAATATCTGCTGATAAACTATTTTCCAGGGTGCCAGAACTAGATTTTATTTTGTACGATGTTACTTCTCTTGAATAGAAAGATTATTGATTAGAATTGACTTCTCAGAAAGAGTTATGATCAATTCTTGAGTGAAAATTAGTGTCTACCCTAGACAAATTCGGAAACTCTTAAGCCAGAAATTCGTTAACTCTGAGGTTACTAACAAAGGAGGAACATGAAAGACGCCAAAACAGGCTTTAATAAACTGACTCCACAGGAAGAGAGAGTCATTATGCGTAAAGGGACTGAGATGCCTTTTACCGGAAAATTTGATAATCACTTTGTGAAAGGCACTTATATCTGTAGAAGATGTGATGCGCCCTTGTATAAATCGGATTCCAAATTTCATTCTGGTTGTGGATGGCCCAGCTTTGATGACGAGATTCCTGGTGCTGTGGAGAGAGTTCCTGATGCAGATGGAAGACGTACAGAAATAGTCTGTGCTAACTGCGGCGGACACCTGGGGCACGTATTTACAGGTGAGCGTTTTACCGAAAAGAATACTCGCCACTGTGTGAACTCTATCTCTATGGACTTCATCCCGGAAGAAGAAGCATAAATGGACTTGACAGGTCAACAACTTCCTTCCTGGGAGGTAGAGAGTATCATAAATGAAATGACCCCCAAGGTAGAATCCTACCTTGGGGGTCATCTCTTAATCCTCTTTTTCAGCATAGGATGCCCAGGCTGTGTAGGAAGAGCTTTGCCGTTAGCCAGACAAATGCAGGAAGCCTATTCTCAGCTTCAGATTGTAGGCATTCATACCACCTTCGAAGGGCCTAAGTATAGTCTGGAGCAGGTGAAGGGAATTCTTTCTCTGCAGACAATCACATTTCCTGTTTTCATAGACAAAGAAAGTCAGACCTATCAGCTATTTGGAGCTGAAGGAACGCCACACTGGCTTTGGGTAAGCCCGGAGAGAGTCGTCGAAAAATCCATATTTGGGTCCATGGGCAATGCCCAACAAAGGTTATGGAATACGCTGGAGGAGAGTTTAGGAAAATAGTTTTAATCTTTTCTTAGCGTCTTTGCGTGAAATTATTCTCAAGCCAATGCCTTCTCCTTCTCAGGCTGAGCTTGTACCTCTTTCTTCTCTCTATACACATGCTTTCCTTTCAGGAATTCGCCGAAGCGCTCTTTCCCAAAGGCAGGCGCAAAGGTTCCCATTTCCCAGGCTAGTTTTCCGTTGATCATGACGTATTCCACTACTTTATCATTTCTGTTGACCAATCTATCGCAACCAGCGAGAAAGGCATCTGTATGATACTCATGCACACTGTCATCCAGTTTCTCAGGGTCTATGATGGTGATATCCGCCCTTTTACCTACTGCCAGATGCCCTGCATCCAGATTGAAGAAGTCGGCATTTTCTTTGGTCAGCCTCCAAATGACTTTCTCATAGGACATGATGGGTTCTCCCTTTTCATGTGAAGCCATTACGTAGCGTAAAACTCGTAGTGGATTGTTGTAGAAAGCCATATTGTTGATGTGGGCGCCGGAATCTGCAAATCCCAAAATACCATTCTCATCATTGTAGAGGTTTTTGTATTTGGCGGGATCAGTGTTACCAAGGGTAGTTTCCCAAAGTATGTCCTTATCCATTTCTACCACTATATCCAGGAAGGTATCTACCGGATCCTGCTCTCTTTCATTGGCAATGTCCACAAAGGATTTCCCTATCATGCTTTTGTCTGGAGACTCCATTACATAAGCGTCTCCGAAGTCTTTTTGCCACACTTTGGGAGTAAGCTTAGCTCTATAGTTTTTCTTAAAAAGCTTCCTGTATTCGGGATCATTCAGGGTCGTATTTCTTTTCTCCAGATCGCGAGAAAGATGCCTAGCTAATTCTCCGGCAGGAAATTCTTCAAAAATGACCAGCTCCATCCCTTCAGCTAATACCCGGAAGGGTACAGGGAAGGTTTGCATACGGAAATCAGCTCTTAACAGCTTATTGAAAAAGGAACACAGACCTGTCAGGATAGGTCTGATGAAAGGATCTCCTTTCAAGTCCATCATGGCTACCATAGAAGTACGTAGCTTCTTTCTCCATAAAAATCCGGAACTCAGCATCATATACCACAGTGCGCCTACACGGTTTACCAGGTTAGGGACGCCCTGTAGGTGAGCGCCTCTTCTTCTGACTACCTTGGTCAGGGTATGTCGTTCGGCAGCAGAAGCATAAGCCGCCGGCAAAAGCTTTGACCAGTGCCTACCATCCATTTTATCCCAGGGATTATGCTGCATGGAAATTCCTACAAAGCCTTCATCCAGGGCTTCTTCCAACATGGATTTCATTTCATCGATCTGGGCCTGAGTAGGTTTCTTCCCCTCAGTTAGGGAATCATCTATGCCCATGACTCTGGCCCTAATGTCAGAATGGCCTATGAAAGAGGCCAGGTTAGGGCCTACAGGGAGAGATTCTATATGCTCAATCCATTCTGAGGGAGAGGACCACTTTTTTTCCTCCTTGAGGATAGGGTAGAGGATTTCACGAGGGAATGCTTCCACTCTGGTAAACATGTCGCAGCAGTCTTCTACATCAGCATAAATAAAGGAAAGAGAACAACCTCCCAACATGACCGTGGTTACCCCGTGTCTTACAGACTCACTGAGGCCGGGCGCCACAAGTACTTCTCCATCATAATGAGTGTGGTTATCTACAAATCCAGGTAATACCCACTTACCTTCAGCTTCAATGACTCTATCTGCAGATGTTTCTATGGGGCTTTCACTTATCTGGGCTATTCGTCCGTCTTTTATCAGGATGTTGGCAATTCTGGATGGGGCTTGTGTACCATCGAACACACGTCCGTTTTTGATGAGAGTAGTAGTCATATAATATGGCTGAGAGTGTAGTTTATGAAAAATTAAAATACTCTTATATGTACTCATATCAAAGCCAGGAGAGTAAGGTTTAACAGTGTGTGAGCCCGTAAGCTTATAGGCAGAAAGTATTTAAACTGGATAGAAAGCCAGAAAAGTCTATCTTTGCCCCATTTGGTGGTGAA
>JBCBKZ010000729.1:0-3175 GCA_038520955.1 Bacteroidota bacterium
TTTGTCAGCAGAGAGCCATGCACCAAGATAGTTCTCTATAAGCCCTAAGGCTATCAGGCCTAGCCCATAGTTGATGAACAGCTTGGGAGAATATTTCTGGGCAAAATCCCAGCGGTCCTGGGACTTCATGGAGCTACAGGTAGCGTATCCCCAGAGGTAATTTCTTTTCTTAGCGGGATACTCCTGCATTAGAAAGCCGCTTACGGCATACACTATGCCGACCATCATGTAGGAGAAAAGTTCCATGTTCTTCTATTTGATTTATTAGGTTAGTAACTCCTCAAAAGAACTTATTACAGAAACGTCAGCTTTTTTCTAGAATTTATTCTTCAAGGCTAATTCCGTCTGGATGATCGGCATAAAGTGAGCTAACGCAATTAATATCCAAATGACTACTTGCCCCAGAATATTGGAAGGGGTCAGGAAGTAAATCAGTAATGCCAAAGCTAATAGTACATAGCCCCACATAGTCATAGAACGGGCTGAATATGGCTGGGCAAAATCCCAAGCTTCCCGTGATTTCATGGATCTGGGAGTTCTGTACCCATACCAGCCATTGATATCTTGTGGAGGCCATTTAGCGCTAATGATACCAGCGATAACATAAATGGCTCCATCCAGGAGGGCGATCACAAAATCTACTCTTAACTCCTTCATATGTACTCTCAGTTAACTACTTGGTCATTTTGGGATCTCAGCTGAAGTTTCTTCAGCAAAGGCCTCCACCAGCTTATACAAACTCTCTACTTTTTCCGGGTACCTTTCCGCAAGGTTAACTCTTTCTCCTACATCCTGGGCCAGGTTAAACAGCTGGACACCCTCTTTCTGACTTATCCTTAGTTTCCAGTCTCCTTCTCTCACCCCTTCCACCCTACCGGACCAGCCGTAGTAGAACACATCTTCATAACGTTCTTCTTGACCCACTAGCCATGTGAAAAGGTCATGTCCGTCTATCTCCCTATCAGTAGGAAGTTCCCCTCCTGCCACCTTAACTATGGTGGTAAACAGGTCCATGGTATTGGCAGATTGATGGATTAGCTGACCTCCAGGAATACTCTCCGGCCAACTCATGATACCGGGAACCCTGAATCCTCCTTCGTATGAAGTTTGCTTACATCCTCTTAGAGGTCCTTTACTTCCGCCATGCCACAGCTCTACTCCATTTTGGAGCATTCGGTCAGGGATATTTAACCAGGGGCCATTATCGCTGGTAAAGATCACCAGGGTATTCTCTTGTATATTTTTCTCTTTGAGGGTTTTCTGAATCTCTCCCATACTCCAGTCCAAGGTTTGAATGACATCTCCATACAAGCCAGCTGCAGAACTTCCTCTGAGAGAAGGGAGGGTTGCGATGGGGAGATGCGGCATAGAATGCGCCATGTACAAGAAGAAAGGCTTATCTAGAGTGGACTCCTTGATAAAGGAAACAGCTTCCTCAGTATACTTAAGAGTTAGACTATCCTGCTCAAAGCCTATTTCTTGAATAGGTTCCAGATCCCTGTATAATTCCAACTTATAAGAGTCGTCCAACCAGGGGCACCAGGGAAGGATCATGTCATTGCTATACAGCAAGCCTAAATAGGAATCAAAACCTCTTCCTGTAGGCATTAACTCTGGCGTGTGATGGCCCAGATGCCATTTCCCTATCATAGCGGTGGCATAACCCACTTCTTTGAGAATTTCTGGCAGCAACTTCTCCGTCAAGGGAAGTCCATGGGTAGATTCAGGACCAATATTTCGGTTTATGTGTCGGTTAGGATATCTACCAGTTAAGAGGGCAGCACGGGAGGGGGTACATACAGGTGCAGCAGCATAGAAAGAGGTAAACCTGACCCCTTCACTTGCCATGGCATCCAGATGAGGGGTCTCAATGTGTGGGTTACCGTAGCATCCCAAATCTCCATAGCCCATGTCATCTACAAAGACCAGAATGACATTGGGACTCTGGGCAGAAGCTAACTCTGACTGGCCATATCCACTACTAACAAACAGGAGGAATAACAGACAAAAGGAACATTTTCTCTTCATGATCAGGCTTTTCTGATAGTAGAGAGAAAATACATTTAGGTATATACTTATCCAGGAACCTCAAATAGCTTCTTATTTGAGGCTTAGCTCGGAGTTATTTTCCCCTCCCCATATGAGCCATGGAGAAAGAAATACCTGCCCCTCCTTAGTAATGATCTTTACTCTGTACTTAGTGATCTCTTCTTTGGGATATGTTAGATCAAATACGACTTCCTTCTTCTTAGTATTCTTTCTCTCCAGACTTATCACTTTCCCGTCTTCTTTTTTCTGCTGTAGCTGATAAGAAGCTATGTCTTTAATTTCTTTCTGGGAGAATCTAAACTGAAAGTTTTTCTTTTTCACTTCCAGGCTGGCAGAGTATGCGCCAAAGGGGGCTTTCTTGGCCCTGTTAATTTGGATCTTCTCCTTCCCACGCTTCCCTAATCGGACAAATACGTCCAGTGCCTGTAGCTCTTCCAGCCACCTATAGCTTAGTCTATCTCTTCCCGTATCAGGTCTTCTGTAAGAAGGGAGGTAGATTTCATCACCTATTTCTAACCAAACCTCTTCTTCTTCCGGATAGGCCAGGCTGAGTTGTAAGTAGCTATCAGGCGTACCTTCCAGATCTAATACCACCTGCTGGGGAGAACTCTCCTTCCACTTTAACTGATAGAGGCTATTACTGATGAGAAAACTACTTTGTCTATGGGATGCTCCTTTATGCCGGGAGATTACCTTACCATATAATCCTGATAACTCCCAGTCCGGGAGAGTTTCTCCCTCAGCCTGCTGAAGCTGCATAAAGAGATAAGGCTCCAACTCACAGGTATAGGCGTTCCACGCTTCTACAAACTCGCACTGACTGTGCTGAAGGCTGAGATCTCCTCCTACTATCATACCTCTTCCGCCTGTTGTGGAACCATCCAGGTCCACCATTCCACCTACAAGTAGGTCATCATAATATATGGGAGTACTGTTGATCCAGCTTAACTCATAAAGAACTGCCAGAAGAGCTATGCTGGGATGCTGTACAAATATGCTTCCCATGGGATAATCCTGGAAGCTGGACTTACACACTACTATATTCTCCCCAGCATTTATGGCAGTTCTTTATGGGTGCCTGTACGCAAATGATATCTACCCGATAGCAGGCTAGCACGTGTAGGCG
>JBCBKZ010000072.1:0-13079 GCA_038520955.1 Bacteroidota bacterium
TTCCATTGAGAGCTGGGTCATTAATCCTCCAGAAAGTTCATCCGATCCGTGCAAGACATAGCCCATCTGAAAGTTAGGCATAAAGGTTCTGGATAGGTCATTATCCTCCGGCTCTTGATTCTGACTCCATATGCTAGCTGGAATCGACATAAAAAGAAATATGATGAGAAAGGTTTCTTTCGTTTTCCGAATAAGAAAAGAGTTAGCCATAATATATTGAAGGTTTGAACTTGGTGAATACCTTATTTATTATCTGTACAAAGGTATTTTTGTTCAACAGAATTTGCTTGTCCTTTAAGGACAATTTTTGGGGAAAGTTTCCAGAGAATTCTTTAGCCTAGAATTGTTTCACAAAAGTAAGCTTCCCTATAAGCTGCTGCTCCTGAAAAGGCGTGTCCAGACCATCTACCTGTGTATCATTAAAGACCAGATAGATGAAGGAAAGGGGTTGGTACTCCCAACTGGCGCGTATATTCCACCTGCCTTGCTCGTCAAAAGAATTGTATTGGTAGAAGGTAGAAAGCTGAATACGGGGATTTATCGCAAAGCGCGCCCCCACAGTGGTAAGATTGGTAATTAAGTTCTCTTCTTCTATCCCAAGGCCCTTCAGGTCATTGTACTCATGATCCAGGGTAATGGCCGCATGCACAAATGGAGCGTACCTAAGCCCCCCTCTCAAGGTAAGCCTGTCTCCATTATAGAATTTTCCCCAGTTTACACTTCCAGAAAGAGAGAATTTGGCAGACCTATCGGTATTAAAGTTAACCTGATGACGCATGTAGTAATAATCGTCCCTGGCTATGGGAATACCTAATGGGGAGAAATCAAAGTTGATGTTCTGCCAGCTAGGGAATAAAGCATATTGGAAGAAACTCCCATCCGTGAAAAAAAGATAAATAGGAAAAATATAGATCTGTGCCTGTTGAAACTGGCCAGGTTTGTCAGCATCATGGTAGAAGTCGAAGAAAGCCCCCGGATCAAAACGTCTGATCCATGGAAGACCTTTTGGTCGCCAGATGTAGTAACCTCCTGGATTATGCCTGATGACATTACTCTGCCTCACGAAACCCATAGCTGGATTATAGTTGGGGGTGATGATCTCCGTAACCCAACCCATGTATGAATCATTGGCGGATCTTCCTGCAGAAATACTACCGGCAAAACCATTTTTATTCTCCTCAAAGTCTATAGAAGTGCTTAAGAGATACCTAAGCGTCCATATGCTCTTAGGTCTAATCAATCCATCTACAGTGATGGTGCTATTGTTTCTAGCTTCAAGGCCTAATTCAGCCTGATTAGCATCTTGCCGGTGAGTCAGCATGACACCTACATTATTCTCCCTTCCATAATTCTTGAGATACCTTAGCACAGAAAAGTTAGAGGCTGGAGAATTATCTGTTTCCCCTTGCCTGACGTACATGCCTGCAATGGCTTTGTCCTCATCTCTTTGGGTATACCTTACGCCTGCGTGTATGGGGGCAGGTTCCGCATTAAATTCTCCCTGGAGGCCTATAGCCCTACTGAAAAAAGGCCTTATAGCCGTTTGTTGTGAACCAGCCCAAATACCTGAATTTTCGAGAAAGAATTGCCTTCTTTCCGGGAAGAAGATGTTGAATCGCTCCAGGTTATTGACGGCCCTATCCACATCTGCCTGTGCAAAATCCGTATTTACCGTCATGTCTATCACTGTCTGGGGATTGATGGCCCATTTAAGATCTCCCCCTATCTTTAGTTCTCCTGTAGATGTGCTGTTACTCCCTTCTTTTATATTGTCATACTGGTAGAGGGTGTATGGTTCTATGCGCACATTAGCGCTGGGCTCAGGCAATTTTAGCCCCCGTAGTTCCGCTGCATAAGTCATTCTATAGGGAGAAAAAGACTGAGGAATGGCTGGAAAGACGGTTTGCTCATAATCTCTTCTTGCCAACCTGTTAAAGGTAACTCCCCAAGATATGTTAGCAGCATCTTCTGACCTATCGTATCTCAAGGACTTGAAGGGGATGGCAAACTCAGCGTAATAACCAGAGTCTGTTTGATGCGTTCTTACAGACCAGAGCGCATTCCAGTCATTGTCAAAGATCTCGTCATTGAAGTTTTGCATGTCCCGCTGATTGCCATAAGGAGTAGTTTGGAAGGACACACAGTACTGTTTCAGGTTTTGCGGATCCAGCTGGATGGAGAAGATGTCATTATTACCCCAACTAAAATCCCTTCGTAAGTCTTGAACCCTGATTCCTTTTTTTCCAACTGAATCTTTACAAAAAGCCCCTACATAAAGATTTTTGTCATCAAACAAGATCTTGACTTCTGTATCATATAGATTGCTTCCTCCTTGTCTAGGCTCCATACGGAAAAAATCTGTAGTACCTTGTGCTAACTGCCAGGAAGCTTCAGTCAATTTACCATCTATCCTGATTTCTCCTTGAGCTTCCTGAGCATAAATGATGGGAGCTGTTTCTGGTGGGGGGAAGTTGTCTGTTTCTTGAGAAATGAGAAAAGAAGGAAACATAATCGCCAAGACCAGAACGATTGATTGGAGGGGGAGGAAAGGGGTTGAGGTTGAGTCCATGGGCCCTAGGTTGAACGATAGTAGTATGAGAATTTGCAAGATTGTTGCAAATAAACCGAAGGGATTGACCTGGGCAACTAGCTTGCACATGCAATCTAGTCGTTTGTCGAAAATGCTACTGTATTTCTTACATGGAGAAGCGCCTATTCTTCCATCTTCCCAATGGCCACCAAGGTTTCTCCTTCATTGATAGGCGGTGTCCCTATCATGTATAGAATCACGCCAGAGTTCTCAGCAAATACCTCCTCAAGGGTATTCCCAAAGAAATCCGTGATATAGCCTAGTTTCATCCCCTTGGCTATGTAATCGCCACTTTCTTTAAGCGGATAAAAGATGCCTGAATATTTACTGCTTTGGTAGAATCTGTCTGTACATATGAAGGATTTGGCTGGCGTCAGCACCTCTCCTTCATACATCTCCAGGCGAGCAAGCATAGATCGGACAGCCTGGGAGATGTTAAGGGAGAGATCCTTATCTGCTTCCCCTAGCTTTCCGCATTCTATATCTACTGAAGGAATCCCCTGCTTGAAGGCCTCTGCTGAGCAATAAAGGCTAGGATATCCTTCTTTCATATAGTCCTTCTCCGTAGTCTGAAAAATCACCACATGGTCAAAACCCATATTCATGGCCAGGTCCCTTCCCTGTTTGGAAATCTCTTCCATCTCATCATGCTGATAATAGGCTATATATGACATAAGGTCTTCAGAGGCATCTCCTCCGTGCATATCCAGAAAAAAATCACATTTGCTGATCACTTCTGTGGAAATGAAGTCCGCAATACGAAAGGTAAGCGAACCTTCTGGGTCTCCCGGAAAAGCTCTATTCAGGTTTATTCCGTCCTTTGGATTCACAAAGGGACTCCTCCCCAGAAAACTCTCCAGATTAGCAATCTGTACCAGGATAATGGTACCAGCTAGTTTAGTGGGATCTATTTGATGGATCAGTTCCTGAGAAGCCATGATGGGCGGATACTCATACCCATGTACACCTGCAGTGATGCCTAACACAGGCCCTTCCTTACTTCCGTGAAAGATAGAAATAGGGATGAAGGTAGAATCACTGCCGTGGGTGATGGGGACCATGAGATGGCTGACTGAGCCAACTTCAATTGACTCCTGATAAAATGTGAAAGTACTCTGGCTATAGCTTATGAAGCTTGTAAGCAGCAAACAAATAGTTAGGCTTGTGTGATGTAATGTGTGCATATAGGTTAGTGTATTTTCCCCTCTTGGGAGGGGCTAGGGGTGGGTTACTTCTACCCAGCGTTACTCAACTCTTAATCTTTTCCTGTAAAGAGATCTTAATAAATTTCATAAGTACTCACTTTCGGCAGAATAAAGCAATTTCCCATCTGCCACATGTACATTTCTTTCGTCTTTGTCTTTTTTCTGCAACCTTTCCATTTTTTTTATGTACTTAGTAGGCAAAGGTGAAACAAATACTATGAAGGGAACACATCTGGGCGAATTTGAAGAGCTGGTCTTGCTAACAGTGGGCATCTTATATGATGATGCTTATGGTTTAGGCATCAAGGATGAACTTAACAGGCAGACAGGTAGGAGTTGTACCATCAGCTCTGTTCATAAAGCTTTGGTCAGGCTAGAAGACAAAGGCTTCCTTCAGTCGCACATGGGAGGTGCCACGGAGAGTAGGGGAGGAAGGAAGAAACGCCTCTACACGCTCACTCAAGATGGCAAATCTGCCTTGCAGCAAAGCAAGGACATGAGAAACAGCATGTGGGGAAGTATCCCAGGTGTGGTGTGGGAAGGAGGCAGCATATGAAAAATACATCTCCTCCCGCATGGCCTGAGAAATTCCTGAAATGGTTCTGTAAGGAAGAATTGGTAGAAGGCGTCCTCGGCGACCTGGAAGAAATGTACTTCCGTAACCGTGAGAAGTCCGGTAAGCATGGCGCCAATCTTATTTACCTCTGGCATGTGATCCTATTCTTTCAACCCTTTGCATTCAGAAAGAATATTTTTTCATCCTTTTTAATGCACACCCTTATGTTCAGACATTTTCTAAAAATAGGTTGGAGAATTCTCCTTAGACAGAAATGGTATTCCATCATCAAGATAGGTGGATTTGCCATGGCCATACTCGCTTGTATGCTCATAGGCTTATTTATCCGTCAGGAGCTTACCTATGACCAGCATTATGTCCAGCAAGATCAGATTTACCGCATAGTCAAAAAGAGCATCAATTTTGATGACCCAAGCGGACCTAAAGAAAGAGGCGCTCATTTTCCCATGCCTTTTCCTCAAACCCTTAAAAATGAGTATCCAGACTTTGAGGAGGTAGGGTACTACAATGCTGTTCGAGGGTTTGGAGCAGGGAGCAATGAGGTGCGAATCGTGGGTCAAACCCACAGCTTTCATGAGAATGAACTCATATTTGCTGATCAGGGTCTGATGAGTGTTCTCGAGATTCCGTTCTTCCTGGGAGATGCTGAGCATGCCCTTGATCAACCCTACTCCATCGTCCTAAGTCGTTCTCGCGCTAAAAAATACTTTGGTGCTGCTAACCCTATCGGAAAAAATATCATTCTGAACAACTGGGAGGAGAAAATCTATACCGTTACGGCTGTGATAGAGGACCCATTACCTACTTCTCACCTAAAGATGGACTTTGTCGTAACCCTGTCAGAAAAGGAGTTTTATGAAGGAGAGAGAACTAACTGGAGAAATTCCAATTATCCCACTTATGTCAGAATAAAGGAAGGTCGGGATAAAGTTTCTCTGGAAAGGGCGGTCAATCACACCATAGACAAATATTTCATTCCGGCTTCAGGAGAAGCAAATAGTCTTGAAGCCAAGCAGTATAATGAGAGTCTGGAACTGGAACTACAACCGATAGACGAGATTTACATGAACCACACGGAGGTGTGGGATGGTCTTCCGCATGGAGACATTAGGTACATCTGGTTATTTGGATCCATAGGGGCTTTCATCCTCATCATCGCACTCATCAATTTTATTAACCTTTCAACGGCCCGCTCGGCCAACAGAGCTAAAGAAGTAGGACTGAGAAAAACGCTGGGTACTCAAAGAGGGAGTTTGATCACTCAGTTCTTGACAGAATCATTTCTCATTTGCTTGTTCTCCTTTGGGATTTCTCTCCTTATGCTAGTACTCTTACTGCCTTTGTTTAACGCCCTCTCCGGTTTATCGCTTTCCATTCCACGGGAAGATTGGTGGGTGATCCCGGCTATGATGGGGGGTATTCTGGTTGTGAGCTTGCTGGCAGGTATGTATCCTTCTATCTATCTGTCAGCCTTTCAGCCGGTGGAAGTCTTGAAAGGGAATCTCAGTAGAGGAAGCAACAGTAAGCATGTGAGAAATGGATTGGTGATTTTCCAATTTGCGGTAACCGTGGTCCTGCTGGCAGCCACCTGGGTGATAGATAAGCAGATGGGCTATATGCTGAATAAAAAGCTAGGCTATGATAAGGAGCAGGTTCTTATCCTACACGGCGCACAAACACTTGGAGAGAATGTCTACGATCTGAAGACTGAGCTGAAACGAGTTCCGGGAGTAGAAGAGGTAAGTGTGAGTAGCTTTCTCCCTATTGAGAACACCAGCAGAAATGGAAATGGCTTCTTTCTTCCAGAAAATAGAGAGAAAGAAGACCAACACATAGGCGGACAAAGATGGACTGTAGATCATGATTACCTGAAGGCTATGGGTATGAAGGTAGTGGAAGGAAGGAACTTTGATGTGAATGTATCCGCGGATTCACAGGCTGTCATCATCAACCAGGCCATGGTGAAAGAGCTAAGGCTGGAGAATCCCATAGGGAAACAGATTGCCAACAACTGGAATACCTGGACCGTGATTGGGGTAGTGGAGGATTTTCATTATGAGAATATGCGAGAGGACATAGATGCACTTCTCTTCTGCATCGGAAGAAGTACCAGAAGTGTAACCGTAAAGCTTGGGACCAACAATGTAGGTCAAACCATAGATGAGATCACTCAAACCTGGGACACCTTCTCCCCCCAGCAAAGCATACGCTATGCCTTCCTGGATGAGAGCTTTGAGCTGATGTTTACAGATGTGAAAAGGATAGGACAGCTATTCAAAGGCTTTACGCTCCTGGCTATCGTTATCGCCTGTCTGGGCTTACTGGCACTTTCTGCCTTCATCGCAGAACAAAGAAGCAAGGAGATAGGCATTCGCAAGGTACTGGGTGCTACCGTTTCCAATATCATAAGTATGCTTTCTGCTGACTTCCTGAAACTGGTGATGATAGCTACGCTGGTAGCCATACCTGTGGCCTGGTGGGGTATGAACCAATGGTTGGCCGACTTTGCTTACCGGACTCAGGTAGGTTGGAGCCTATTCTTTTGGACAGGCGTCTTGGCGCTGGTCTTAGCCTTCCTTACCATCAGCTTCCAGTCAGTAAAAGCGGCTCTGGCCAATCCAGTGGATTCTCTCAGAAACGAATAAACTCCAGGGAATCACCAAAGAGAAGTCATGAATCAACCAAATCCTCCTAAGTGGTTAGTGCGCTTGTTAACATGGTTCTGTCGGGAAGACCTGGCTGAAGCCGTGCTGGGCGACATAGAAGAACTCTATGCCAGAAATCAGGAGAAATACGGGCAAAGAAGAGCTCAGGCCATATATGCCTGGCAGGTACTCATGTTCTTTCGACCCTTACTTTTCAAACAAAATCCTTTTTCAACCATAACTACCCAAACCCTCATGTATCGCCATTTTTTTAAAATAGGTTTAAGAATTCTCCTGAAGCAGAAGTGGTATTCTCTGATAAAAATCGGTGGATTGGCTATGGCTATTACTGCTTGTATGATCATTGCCCTTTTTATCAGGCAGGAACTCACCTATGACCAGCATTATGCTGAGCAGGACAGAATCTATCGGGTGATCAGGAAAAGTATGAACTTCCAGAATCCTGAAGGAGAAAAAGTCAGAGGGGTCCATTTTCCGGCACCCTTCCCTGAGGTACTGAAGAATGATTATCCGGAATTAGAAGAAGTAGGGATCTATCAAACTGTAAGCTTCTTTGGGGCGGGAGAAAATGAAGTTCGTATAGTAGGGCAGACCCAGAGTTTCCACGAGAGTGAGCTTATGTTTGCGGATCAGGGACTCCTAAACATACTGGAAATTCCCTTCTTTTTAGGCGATCCACAAAGTGCACTGGCTAGCCCTAATACGGTAGTGCTAAGCAGGTCCAGGGCCAAGAAGTATTTTGGAGCTGCTAACCCAGTGGGAAAAACCATCATTCTAAACAATGAAGAGGAGGCCCTATATACCATCTCTGGTGTGATGGAGGATCCCCTTCCTACTTCCCACTTGAAGATGCACTTTGTGCTTTCTTTAGCTGAAAAAGAGTTCTATAGAGGAGAAAAGACTAACTGGCGAAACTCCAACTATCCCACCTATGTGCGTGTACGCCCAGGGACTGACATGTCAGCCTTGGAGGAGGCGATAAACCTGACTATAGACAGGTACTTCCTCCCTGCCGCGGAGGAAGCTAATGATGATAATGTCAGGGCTTTTATGTCCAGCTTGGAACTGGAATTCCAACCAGTAGACGAAATCCATATCAACTTGGCAGAAGTCAGAGATGATCTGTCTCATGGGGATATCAGGTATATATGGCTATTCGGAGCTATTGGTCTGTTTATTCTCATCATAGCTGTCATCAACTTTGTGAATCTATCTACTGCCCGTTCAGCCAGCAGAGCAAAAGAGGTAAGCTTAAGAAAAACGTTGGGAACCGACAGAGGCAGTATCGTTTCTCAGTTCTTGACTGAATCTGTCTTGATATGCCTTTTCGGATTTCTCATCTCCCTGGCCTTATTAGTTCTCTTGCTTCCGGCCTTCAATAGCATGTCAGGACTTTCCTTATCCATTCCCTGGACTGCCTGGTGGTTATTGCCTATTCTTTTATCGGCTATGCTGGGTATTGGCCTGTTGGCGGGAGTTTATCCCTCTGTTTACTTATCTGCTTTTCGACCGGTAGAAGTGATGAAGGGGGACCTGAGTAGAGGAAAGGGAAGTAAGCACGTGAGGAATGGACTAGTGATTTTCCAGTTTACTGTTACCATATCCCTTTTGGCTGCCACTTGGGTCATAGATAAGCAAATGGGCTTCATGTTAAATAAAAAACTGGGCTATGAAAAAGATCAAGTCGTCCTTCTCCAAGGAGCTCATACTCTGGAAGATAAGGTGTACAACCTAAAGACAGAACTGAAGCGGATTCCGGGAGTAGAGGAGGTCAGTGTGAGCGGATTTCTTCCCATTGAGAATACCAATAGAAATGGAAATAGCTTTTTCCTAAAAGGTAAAGAGGAAGATGTCCCCAGCATAAGTAGCGAGATATGGACTGTAGACCATGACTATGTGAGGGCAATGGGGATGAGTATTATAGACGGAAGAGACTTTGACCTCAGTATAAGTGCTGATTCGCAAGCGGTCGTCATTAACCAGTCTATGGCTGATGCCCTACATGTAGAGAATCCCCTGGGTAAGCAAATCACCAATGGATGGAGAACCTGGACGGTCATAGGCGTAATGGAGGACTTTCACTATGAAAACATGAAGGAATCTATCGGACCACTTTGTTTACACATAGGAAGAAGCACAAGAACACTAGTCGTAAAATTAGATACAGAAAACATCTCTTCTACTATTGAGAGAATTACCCAAAGCTGGGATGACTTTTCACCCAACCAAAGCGTTAGGTATAGCTTTCTGGATGACAGTTTTGCGATGATGTTCACAGATGTGAAGCGCATCGGTCAGTTGTTTAAAGGCTTTACCCTTCTGGCTATCGTAATAGCTTGTTTAGGCTTACTCGCACTCTCAGCTTTCATTGCTGAACAAAGAAGTAAAGAAATAGGCATTCGCAAGGTCCTGGGCGCCACAGTCTCCAACATCGTGAGTATGCTTTCAGCTGATTTCCTGAAACTAGTGATGATAGCTACCTTGGTAGCTATACCGGTAGCCTGGTGGGGGATGAATCAGTGGTTGGCAGACTTCGCGTATAGAATTCAGATCGACTGGAGTGTATTCTTCTGGACAGGAGTAATGGCCCTTGTGCTAGCCTTTCTCACCATCAGCTTCCAGTCAGTGAAAGCGGCTTTGGCTAATCCGGTGGATTCTTTACGAAATGAATAGGTAAATGAAAATAGCCACAGATTCACAGATGAAAACTAATCTGTGAATCTGTGGCAAAACAAATTTTGGAAAAATGGGCCAATGAAATTTTTAGCCTATTTATGAGAATAGAGAATCCCCTTTGGAAATCTTATCCACTGAAGTCAACCCATCCTAGCAGTTCTCTTCTGATGAGGCCACTCAATAACTTGATATGGCTATCTCTGTCGTTTAGACAAGGGATGTAGGTAAACTCTTTCCCTCCGGCTTCCAGGAACTCATCACGGGCTTCCATGGCTATTTCTTCCAGCGTCTCTATACACTCACACACGAAGGCAGGGGAGGCTATAGCGATTCTCTTCACCCCATCATGTGCCAGCTTTTCTATGGTTTTGTCCGTATAGGGTTGGAGCCACTCTTCCGGCCCGAAACGGGACTGAAAGGTAGTGATCCACTTATCTTTGGGCCATCCCAGTTTCTCCTGAACCAGACGGGAGGTTTTGGCACAGAAACAGTGATAGGGGTCCCCTTCCATGAGGTATCTTTTGGGTAGACCGTGAAAGGAAGTAAGGAAGACTTCCGGTGGAGTTTCCAATTCATCCAGTTTCTCCCTAATGGAATCAGCAAGTACCTCTATATAGGCCTCCTCATCGTACCAGCCGGGAGCAGTACGTATGGTAGGTTGCCAGGCCTGCTTCTTTAGGTAATCAAAAGCTTTGTCGTAGGCAGTGGCAGTGGTGGTAGCGCTATACTGCGGATAGAGCGCAAACAGCAGAATTTTACTGCATCCCTGGTCCTTCAAGGATTCCAACATCTTGGCGGTAGAAGGATTGCCATAACGCATCCCAAATTCTACCACGATATTATCGTGATCCTCAAACTCCTTACCGATCTTTTCAGCTATGGATCTGGTATATACCAAAAGGGGGGACTCATTGGTACGCATGTCCCAAATGGACTGATACGCTTTTCCACTTTTGAAAGGACGGGAAGACAGGATGATTCCCTGGAGAAGGGGCTGCCATAACCAGGAAGGATAGTCTATCACTCGCTTATCACTGAGAAACTCAGAGAGATATCTCCTTACCGACCTATAATCAGTAGCGTCAGGTGTTCCCAGATTTAGGAGTAAAACGCCTATCTTTTGCTTCTTTACTGGCAGATGGTCTTGTGGTAAAGGTCCTACCTGAGTCTGATTATGTACAGTTATCACGTTCATGTGTTGTGTTACCTAAATTAAACCTGCTATGAAAAAGCTATTCTAACGTATTAAAGGCTAAATACCCACAAAGCTTGTGGCTATTTCTTTTACCAAAAAATCAATGGATTGTTTGAGCTTTTTCTCTTCTAGTTAAAGATAGCTATGCGAGTCAAGGCTGAGCCATCATGTCTCAACTATGCCAAAAACTTGACTATTCACCCATGAAAAAAAACCTCAACTCTCGCCAGCTAATTGGCTAAGTTGAGGAATTATATATGGCAATCAAAACCTGTATCTACTGAAGTGCTTCCTTTAGATGTTTTTGCACAGCTTCAGGCTGATCTATCCATAGGCTGTGCCCTGCCTTCGCAACCACCCTTAGTTGCATTCTGGGAATGACTTCTGCCCATCCCTTGGCGAGTACAGCCCCAAAGTCTAGAAAATCATGATCCCCGATAATGAGGCTAATAGGGTAAGAGGCCTTCTTCATATCTTCAATAAAATTCCATCCTTCTTTCGGATAGCTGTTTTGGGTAAGACCAAATACTTTTCCTTTATACAGGGCTCTTCCTCCCGTGAGCTCAGTCCATTTGCTCACATCATAAAGCATTCTTCCAGCAAAATTGATCCTGAACAGGCTGGTTTCTTCCTGAGAAGTCAAGGGAGGAGAAGATCTGTCGAGTTGGTATTTAGCAATTTCTTGTTCAATAGCAGCTCTTTTTAGAAAGGCGTTTTTTTCATCCTCCATCTCTTCAGCGGGTTGCCAATCTTCTTCTGGGAGAGGATTCTTGAGAAATCCAGGAGGAGACATAAGAATGAGGTTTGCTATCTTCTCTGGATACCTGGAAGCATAAGCACTGGCAAGGATAGACCCCATAGAATGCCCTACCAGGGTGAGTTGGTCTACCTTTAGGGCTTTTCGTAGGCGCTCCAGGTCCTCAATATGATTCTCAAAGGTTATAAGAGAGTCAGGGAAGGGGGATCTGAGAGACCCTCTTTGGTCATAGAGGATAAATCTTCCTACATCCTCCAGTCCTTCTACCAGAGACATCATGCCCTGAAAGTTACCTCCCCATCCACCATGAAGCATGACCACGACCTGTCCACCAGTTCCATATTCCCTTACATAAATTTGGGGATCGTCATGCCAGGAGCCAGTGGAGAGAAACCAGTCATTCATCCTGGGGAGTAGAGCTTCCTCAGTGGCCTCTTGGCCAACTACTTCTCCAGGTATACTTATGAGGGATAGGAGGAGAATAGTCCAAAGCGCTAATATAGTTTCTCGTTTTGACGGAAAAATAAATGTTTTCATATGTTAAAGACATTAGTTTATCGTGGAAGGTTCCTTTTTGTCAGAATTCTACTCATACCTTAAAGCAGTAATCGGATTAGCTCTAGCCGCTGCAATGGTTTTATAAGAAACGGTCAGTATGGTAACCAATACCACCAATAAACCTGATAGGGCAAATACAGGCCATCCTATCTCTATGCGTGTGGCAAAGTTCTTCAGCCATTCGTTCATTAAGTACCAGGCAAATGGCCAGGCTATTAAGTTTGAGAGTAGGACCAGCAACACAAATTCTTTTGATAAGAGGTAAATGATGTTTTGTGCTTCGGCACCAAAGACCTTTCGTATGCCTATTTCTTTGGTGCGTTTAAGGGCACTGAAAGCAGATAAGCCAAACAGTCCCAGGCAAGCCACGATAATCGCAAAAATGGCAAATAAGGTAAACACCCGACTTACTTTTTGCTCATTATGATACTGCCGATTATAGTGTTTATCCAGGAAGAAATAATCATATGGATTTCCCGGGAAAAATGAGGCGTACTGATCTTCTATCTGCTTAAGCGTTTCAGTATAGTTTTCAGGTCTGATTTTAATGGAGAAATAATTAGCTCTGTGCGTAAATAATGGAAAAGCAATGGGGGCTACAGGAGCTTGGACGGACATTTGATGATAATCATCTACTACGCCCAATACTTGCCAATCTTTTCCCCAGAAGTATACTTGTTGAGTAACCGCTTCATCAGGAGAATTGAATCCTAAGTAATCAACAGCAGATTTATTAATAATCACTCCTTCATGATCCGTGGTGAAAGACTTGTCATAGTTCCTACCTGCCACAATGTTGATATCATAGGAAGGGAAGTATTCATAATCTACCCCAGCGAAATAAATAATTTTACT
>JBCBKZ010000730.1:0-3160 GCA_038520955.1 Bacteroidota bacterium
GTTGAGCTAAGAAATCTAAGTTAGAGGTCGATAAGGGATCTCACTTGTAGAATTTTTATCTCAACGCAATGACTGATTTTAGGTAAAGGTTATGTACTTACTCTACCAATCTCCCATAGTCTTAGGACCTTGGTCAGACTCTTCGGGAGTGTCTTCAGTAGATTCTGTCCCTTCTTCCGTAGAAGCTGCTTCTTCGCCTTCTTTTGCTTCAGTATTAGCTTCCTCTTCAGTAACCTCTTCCTCCTCTACTTCCATGCCCAGTTCTCTCTTCATCTGCTTCACCATTTCGGAAGCGCTGAACTTCTCCATTTCTGCTTCTTTGGCGAGGTCTTCCAGTTTTTTCTGGGTTTCTGAAGCTTCATCCAGGGCCATTTCCAACTTGGCTTCGGTGAGGGCGGTTTCCTGGTTGATTTTGGAGATCCACTCATCAGAATCATCTGTTAGGCCATCAGTCATTTCTGTCAGGGCTTTATTCACGTTCGACATATTCCGGAGCTTTTTGGCTTTCTCTAGGAATTCTTTTCTGAGCTTGAGGTCCTTTTTATACTGTTCCTTGAGTTGTCTTCTTTTTTCTTCTCCAGTCATGATGGGGATAAACTTTAGCTAAATCTATATTTATTTCCAGTGCTTCGTCGCCTGCTGCGGCCTTACTTTTTTATCGAAAAAAGTAAGCAAAAACTCTTCTTTCTCCAATGCGACCCACAGTCCCCCCACGAGCAGTGGAGAAAGGGCCTTCGCCACCTTTTAAAATAAGGTCATATCCAATTCTCCTCTTGGGAGGAGATTAAGAGGTGGGTAAACAATATTCTTACCAACCTATCCAAGACCTCCCCAAAAGGGAATATTCTCATCCTTAAGATAACATATTTGATGCCGAACAAAAAAGGGCAGACGCTATGTCCTGCCCTGCTTATACAAAAATAGTTTACGTGTGCGCTTATTCGGTTTCTTTCGTTCCTTCACTGAGGTTGATATCATCTTCCAGAATAGGATCATCAGATACCAGTCCCATTTCCTGCTTAAACTGATTAACGAGGTCTTGAGCACGTAGCTTCTCTGCCTCCTCCTCTATTTTCAGCGTATCTGTATCTACAGAGTCAAGTGCCATTTCCATTCTGGCTTCGTTTTTGGCTGTCTGCTCATTGATACGGGTAAGCATTTCTTCATGGGTGGCATCTATGCCTGCTACCTCAAAAGACTCAAGCGTATCAGCGATTTTGGCTTGCCACTTGGCTCTCTCGTTGGCACGTAGTGCTTCACGAGCTTCAGCTATCTTTTTCTCACGCTCACGCATGAACACCTTCTTCACCTCCAGGGCCTTTTCATAAGCTCTCTTGGCAGTGGAATGCTGATCACGTGTCTGGAGCATGTGTGATTTCACACTCTCCAGCCTAAGGGCATAATTCTGTGCAATGTCATCACGCTTGGCGGTGATGGCAGCTTTCATTTTGGAAACCAGGTCCCTGTATTCTGTTTCGTACTTCTTGAGTTCTTTCTCAAGTAGAGATACACTGGCTTTAACCGTAGCTATATTTTCATTCATCTTCGGGATCTGGTCATTCATCTCCCGAATGTTTTGTTCTAATATAAGATTAGGGTCTTCAATTGTGCTTATAAGTCCTCCGAAAAGGGATTTAATTGCGCGAACGAATCTTTTCCACATAATGGTATAGAGATTTCTATAGGGCTTTTAATTCAGAACGTATTTATGCCTGAAACAAAGACAATTCCAAAAACTATTTGGCTGCATGCTTGGCCGTACCATTTTCAGACTCCATGGCTGCCAACACTTGCTCCTTGTCACTGTACTTAGCTATAAACTCTTCCAAGTTACGAACTTCTTCTTTATTTCCCACAAATAAGGCGGTTCTCTGATGCAATTCTTCTGGAAGAATATCCATAATTCGCTTATATCCATTACTGGCGGCTCCTCCGGCCTGCTCGGCGATGAATCCCATGGGATTGGCTTCAAATGTCAGCCTGAGTTTACCATTAGGCTTTTTGATGGTGCCGGGATACATGAAAATCCCTCCTTTTAACAGATTTCGGTGAAAATCTGCCACTAAAGAGCCTATATACCTGGAACCATAGGGTTTCTTGGAGTCCCGCTTGATGTGTCTCAGGTACTGTTTGGTCCCTTCAAAGAAGTCCCTGTAATGACCCTCATTGATGGAGTAGGTGTTACAGCTTTCAGGATAACGCATATTAGGATGAGAAAGCAGAAACTCTCCTATAGAAGGGTCCAGGGTAAATCCGTTTACGCCCCTACCTGTGGTATATACGAGCATGGTACTGGAACCATACAAGATATATCCGGCAGCTACCTGCTCAGATCCTCTTTGGAGAAGGTCTGTATCCAGAATTTTCGGCGCCTCAAAGTCCCTTCTTCTGTAGATAGAGAAAATGGTTCCTATGGATACGTTCACATCTATGTTAGAAGAACCATCCAGAGGGTCCATGAGAACGAGGTACTTCCCCTTACTGTTTTCATCTATGATGAAATCCTCATGTTCTTCAGAACCTACGGCACAGACCATTCTCCCTTTAAACAGGGCGTCTATCATCTGCTGATCTGCGAAGATGTCCAACTTTTGCACCTCCTCTCCCTGCACATTCACATCGCCAGTGATTCCCAGGATGTCCACCAATCCGGCTTTATTAACCTCTCGGTTGATCATTCTGGAGGCCAGTACGATGTCCCTGATGATTTTGGACAGCTGTCCTGTGGCATAAGGGAAGTCCTGCTCCTGTTGGATAATGAATTGCTCCAGGGTAGTAATGTTCTTATTGGTAGGAAATGACATAGCTCTAGTTCATTTAATAAAAAATGTGTAACTCTTCTCACCCATAGGTGGGGTTGGCGCATCTCTTAATACTGGTGTGAAGATTGAATCGGTCTTGTAAAGTTACACAATCGATTGCGGAAAACATTGACTTATCTCACCGTCAGGTCGAAAATGTGGACAATTGGGTAGATTAGGACATTTAATGATAGGAGAGGTTACCCTTGTTCGTCTCCTCTTGGGAGGAGATTAAGAGGTGGGTTAATTAGTATGAGATGTTACCCACCCCTACCCCTCCAAGGAGCTAGGTCTTATACATATCTAGTTTGAGTTGAATAAAGTCCATGCATCAAAGAAGTGGGTTAGTCTTTCTAGTC
>JBCBKZ010000731.1:0-3160 GCA_038520955.1 Bacteroidota bacterium
ATTTTCCTGTCTGGCTGCTACTATATTTCCGTATATCATGGTGATTACGGCTATAATCGCCAGACAGGAAAATATTAAGAGAATGCTAGCTTACTCCAGTATCGCACATGCAGGATACGTACTTCTGGGATTATGTGCAGGAGAAACAGGTTTCATAGCTGCCATCTTCTATATGTTTATTTACAGCCTAATGAATATCGGGGCATTTGGAGTTGTAGGAATGGCAGAGAAAAGTTTTGATGATACACGAATAGAAAGTTGGAGAGGAATGGGCTTAAAACATCCTGTATTGGCAGGCGTATTCTCGGTCTTTCTTTTCTCCCTGGCAGGGATTCCTCCTCTCGCAGGCTTCATGAGTAAGTATTACATCTTCATCTCAGCATTAAGGGCTGAACTGGTATTCCTGGCGGTGATCGGAATTTTGAGTTCTGTGATAGGCGCGTACTATTATATCAGGCTGATTGTGGTGATGTTCTCAGAAGGAGAATCTTCTTCTAGCCTGAACCCGAGTACAGCCAGGCTTCCCGTTATTGGAGCTGCAGTTCTGGTACTGCTAATTCTCTTATTGGGTATTTTCCCTTCCCTGATTCTGGAGCCTATCAACCAGGCTGTTTCTGGTGTTACTGAGCTTTCAGTGATTCCTTAGGGTAGACTGGAATAAGGAAAACACCTTCTCCGCTAGCAGGTCTCTATCAAAAGTATCTTGAGCTAGTTTACGGGCATTTCTGCTCATCATCTCTCTTACATCTGCATTCTCAACTAACTCAGCTAAGTTCTTCGTAAAGGTCTTTAAGTCTCCTTGCTTAGAAGAAAGCCCACATGTATACTTTGTCAGGTATTCACTTTGCCAACCCTGATAGTTGATGAGGACAGGTATGCCAGCAGCCAGATAATCAAAAAATTTGGTGGCTCCGTTACTTTCCAGAACCGGAAAAGGTGCAAACATACTCACCCCAATATCTGCTTTCGCTAGCCAATCTGAAATTTGAGCGCGTGTACAAGAGGTATGAAAGGATACATTAGAGAAAGAGGCAGCTTTTATCTTCACCTCAAATTCCTCATTCCCTGAGCCAACAATGATAATTTCCAGCTTTGCTAAGACCTTTTCAGGAAGAATTGCTAAAGCATCAAAGAGCTGGGAAAGACCATTTGCCCTGCCCAGGGTTCCTGTATAAAGGAGGCTGACTTTTTCTCGCTGCCTAGTTCGAGATCTTTCCAGTACAAAAAAGGAAGGATCCGCCCCATTATGTATCACCTGAATGGATGGGTGTTGGGGGACATGCTTGCTTATCATCTTCTTCATATTCTCTGAGAAAGCCAGGATATGTTGGGCATCACGGTAGATCAGGTTCATTCTCCAACTTAAAAAGGAAGCCATGAGGCTGTTTTTGATAATCCCCATCCCAATAGGAACATCAGGCCAAACATCTGCTACTTCCAGAAGAAAAGGGACTTTATGGTGTTTGGCTAAACGTCTCCCTATTTCGCCTACAGAAGGTGGTGCGGTATAAGCCAGTACTAAGTCAATACCTTTGATGGTTTTGCCAATCTGGAAAGCTTTCCAGGCAAATGTTAGGAAGGCCTTTATCCGCTGGGGAAAACTCATCTTATGTGCATAGGGGACTTCTACCAGATGAACATGAATGTTCGGATATGACAGTGCTATGGAAGAAGGTTCAGAAGAGGATAGGGGAGGAGGAACAAAGGAAATGAAATGGACTTCTACCCCTTTTCCTGCCCAATATCTGGCAAAATACCAGCATCTATCATTCCCTGAATGGAATTCGGGAAGAATGAGTTGTTGCTGTAAATAGAGGATTTTCACATGTCAGTTCATGACTTGACCTTCAATTCCAGTGGCTTGTTTTCAGTCAGGTTGGAGAGCGCATTCTTTTCTTGTTCTTCCAACATGGCTCTGATTTTCCCGTTTCTGGTTCCCTGAAGATAAAGGGTTGTAAACAGGGAACAAACGATGATAGGATAAAAAGAGAATAGAAGAGAATATGCCGGATCCCATTCTGGTACCTGTCTGTAGATGAATATGGCTAAGGTTCCGGAAATGATGGAGACTATTCCCAGGGTTACGGGCACCCATTGCTCAGCTATACCCACTCTGGTAAGGTTGTGCGTAAGGTGATCTCTTCCCCCCACAAAAGGAGAAGACCCTCTGGCTAACCTGGCAAAAGTTACCATGGAAGTATCCATGATAGGAACTATAAACACTAAGAGCGGAATCAGGCTGCTTCTCACAATGGATAGACTGTCAGTACCTGCAGGTATGTTCCAGAAGTATTTGATCCCTACGAATGCCATTAGGAGACCTATGAACATACTGCCAGTATCACCCATATATATCTTGGAAGGTTTCCAGTTGAGAAACAGAAAGCCTATGAAAGAACCTGCTACCGCAATCAGAATATAGAACATATTGGAAATCCCTTCAGTCATGACCATCATAGCAGTACTGACCAGCAGGATAGAAAGTGCGATGGTGGTAGTAACCCCATCCATATTATCCAACATATTTAAACTATTCATGAGACCTACCACCCAAAAAATGGTAAGGAGATAGTCAAATATGTATAGACTTGGGTTCCAGGTCTGGAAGAACTGGATAGAAATACCAAAGAAAATGAGGATAACCCCACACATTACCTGCCCCAAAAACTTGGATAAAGGATGGGTTCCGTAAGCATCATCAGCAAATCCTATGATGAAGGCTAAAGTAGCCGTAATAAGTAAAGCTAAATTTGTATCGCTTGCGGCGGTAGTTTCAGGATTTTGTATCAGGAGAATGATAAATCCCAAGAGGAAAGTGATAAAAAAGGATATCCCTCCCGTGGTGGGCTTTTTAGTAGTGCTCCATCTTATCAGATTTTGCGATGATCTACTATCAATGCCAAAATTATGAGAAAATTTTAGGAGAATGTTATTAAGCAAGTAAGAGAAAACGACAGCTCCCAACAACAGAAATACACTTTTCATCAATAGGCGATTTGAAGAACAGGTTGTGACGATTTAATCATCAACAGTGATAAAACTACGATATAATTTACTATTTCTAAAAAGGGTAAAATCTCACTCCATGTAAGGAAATAACGTTATTTTGGACGTTTTAGCATGTTCTAAAAATAGGCCCTCAGCTGTATCTTACCTGAGT
>JBCBKZ010000732.1:0-3158 GCA_038520955.1 Bacteroidota bacterium
GTCAGTCAGTATACGGCAAATATCATCACAGATATTTATGGAATAGATTCAGATAAGGTATTACCTATTCACAATGCCATTTCTGAGGTAGACTCCTTTGTGAGTTCACGGAAATTTCCAGAAAAGCTGGTGGTATTTCTGGGAAGAATTACCCGCCAAAAAGGCCCTGCCTTTTTTGTAGATCTGGCTGAGCAGGTACTTAAGGAAAATCAGGATGTACGTTTTGTGATGGCAGGAAAGGGAGACCTTACTGAAGCCATGATGGACCTGGTAGCTGCCAAGAGGTTAGGAAATAAATTCCACTTTACGGGCTTCCTAAACCAGTCCTTGGTCCAGGATCTTCTGTCTATGACAGATGTGCTAGTCATGCCCTCAGTGTCAGAGCCTTTTGGGCTGGTTGCCATAGAGGCAGCTCAATTTGGGATACCCTGTGTGATTTCCCGCCAATCCGGGGTTTCAGAAATCCTGGAAGGTGCCATCAAAGTGAATTATTGGGAAACGGAGAAAATGGTCAAAGAAGTTCTGAATCTCCTCGAAAATGAAGTATATTATCAACAGGTCGTCTCCAGGCAGCAGGAAGATTTGACTGTAAACTGGGATGACACTGCTCAGAAAATTCTGAAGGCTTATAATACCATCATTTCCTGACAAACGTCGCTACTATCTATGCCATCTGTAAGCATGTGTTTTTACCTTCATCATCCTGTGGTGATGAAACCGTATTCCATTTTTGACCTGGGTAGCCCGGAAACCTATTGGGACTGGGAAAGGTGGGAGGCGGATTTTAAGACCATTGAAGCCCAAAGCCTCCAGCCCTGCCTGGAAATTTGGGAAGAATGGGCCAAGAAGGGAAACACATCTTTCTCACTTTACATCCCCGGTTTTCTGGTCCAGAGAATGGTCAAGTTGTCCCCCACAAGTTTAAAGAAGATCCAGAAGCTGGTGAAGAAAGGAACTATTTCCATGCTATCAGGAACGTATAGCTATTCATATGCTTTCCTGAGCGACAGAGAGGCTTTTACGGAGCAGATTAAGCTGCATGAGGAGGTAATGGACAAGTACTTTGGTGGCTGTTCCAAGATCTTCTTTTCTCCGGGTTGGCTGTATAATAACCTTCTGGGGTTTTACCTGAAGCACATAGGCATGCAAGGAGTAATAGCTGAAGGTTCAGAGGAAATGTTGAACGGCAGGAATCCTAATAAGCTATACCATGTCATGCATACGCCAGATCTGACCGTTTTTCTAAGGGATAGGAAGCTATGTATGAATGTGATGCATGACATGGGTAACAGGCATTGGGAAGCCTTTCCATTGACAGTAGAGAAGTATGCCTCCTGGATACATTATCTGGCTAATATTGCTGATAACGTAAGCCTCTGTTTTCCCCTCCAAACCTTTGGCTTACTCCGGAAGTCGAGCGAGGGAATATTCGATTTTCTCAAGCGGTTCCCGGCAGAAGTCATGAAAAGGAACTCCTTCAGCTTTGAGAGCATGGAAACAGTCAGGAAGGAGAAACAGCCGTCGGAAGTATGGGATGTAACGGACTTCGTTACTGAACATCCTCATACAGATATGTTTCGAGCTAATTCCCGCCAGGTGGAGGCCATGGAAAGTCTCCTTAAGTTGAGAGAAACATATGGAGAGAACTTTTCTCCTGAAGTAAAAGAAGATTGGTTACTACTGCAGCAGGTAGACCACCTCCAACGTATGCATACCGACTATAACCTAGCAGATATTTCCGGCTACCCCTATGAGCAAATATCTTCTGCATATGCTTACTATATGCAGGCAGTCTCAGACCTGGAACTGAGGTTGAAAAAAGGCCCTGCTCCCAAGAAGAAGAGCAGCAAGAGAAAACCTAAAAAAGAGGTAAATGGCTAAGGGCAGTTTTCTACTTGCTGAGAGTGGAGCTACGAAAACGGAATGGAGATGGCACAGGGAGGAGGAGGGAGTAGTTTCCTTTAGAAGTCTCGGTTTGAATCCCAGTACCCTTGGGGCCTCTCACATTCATGAAGCATTAAGTAAGGTTTTCGCGGAAAACAACCTCCAGGAAGTAGAAAAAGTCATTTTCTATGGAGCAGGTTTATCTTCCGCTGCATATCAGAAGTTGCTCTTAACGTCACTTCAGCAGCATTTATCAGCATCATCTTTCATCCTTTATACAGATCTGGAGGCAGCAGCTCATGCTACTCTGAGAGACCATGGGATAGTTTGTATTTTAGGAACAGGATCTAATTCCTGCCTGTTTGAAAACGGGGAAATCATTCAAAGAAGGGGGGGATGGGGCTATTTGGTAGGGGATGAGGGAGGAGGTGCCGACCTGGGGAGGCAGTTTATTAAAGGGATGGCTCATAACTTTTTTTCTCCCGAAGTAAAGGCTTATGTAGAAAATCACTATGGGAAAAGCCTTTATGAAATCATCATAGATATTCAGAATAATCCAAGACCTAATCTGGCCCTAGCCTCACTGAGTCCACATATCTCTCATTTTTCTTATGTTCCTGAAATCAAAAGGATGTTACAAAAAAGGTTCCGCCTCTTTTTGGAAACCACCGTTTGCCACTTTGAAGAGTCTGCCAGCTCTCCCATAGATGTTATTGGGTCCATAGGGCATTATTATGCTGAATTCTTACAGCTTGCTATGGATGAGAAAGGACTGAAGATGGGCAAATGTATTCTCTCGCCCATAGATGCCTTGTTTGAGCGCTATTTGCGTGAAAATTCCTGAATCCTATTCTTACATTTACCCAAACACCCCATAAAACCAAAAATAAAAGTAGTCCTATCGATTTCGTTTTTGGGGCTATTAGGGTTCCGGTAACGTTTTCGGAAGAAAATAAATGGAGATAATGAAAACTTGAGTCCCAAAAAGGATTCAAACATCAGGCTATTTTAGTAGATTGATCCCTTGAAAAATTAGGGAATGGTAGCAATAAAGTCTCCATAGACAAATTTGTTAATCACACATTTCTCACTGGAAAATCACCTGCTAATTTGAATAGGTTTAGATTATGAACTACATGCAACTTGGACGTGAGGAGGTCCGCAGAAAAATGTCTCCTCAGATAGTCCAGAGATGGGAGAAAGAGGGAAATAAGCTGTATCTGTATTGTCCGGAAACTATACTTGAAATAAGTATAATTACTGACACTATCTTG
>JBCBKZ010000733.1:0-3151 GCA_038520955.1 Bacteroidota bacterium
TCCTTCTTAGGCCTGTAAAACCCACTTTTCTTTCTAAACAACTGACCATTCTGGTCCAGAAAATAGAAATCAGCTAGCCCTATAACTGCAGATTGCAGCTTCCATTCACTGGGATAGCTAAGGTTGGAGATGACATCCATTTTCACCCAGTAAACAGTTCTGGAATCCAGCTTATCAGGAAGTGATGAGATGGGTTGGAAGGAAACCTTCTGTACTTCTGAGACTGATAACTCAGATTCCTCCGCATACCAACTCACATATTTATTTAGCGGATAAGCGGAACGAAGGGGTTCTGTAAGGACAAAGGGGGAGGAGGTAGACTGTCCTTGAGAAAAAAGAAAAAGAGGAGCATAGAAGAATGTACCCCAGACGGCCTGTATAATCATGCGGTATATTCCTGCAGGCCACTTCATTTGGATCTTTCTTAAGGGGAAAGAAATAAGTCCTGGAACTCGCAGAAGACTGCCAGTCCCAGGACTTTTACTTTATAATTACAATCCTTGTCTTAGGATAATAGACAGGTAGAAACAATCTTTTATCGCATCAACGTCAGACTTAGGTATCTCAGCGTCACTATATGACTTAGCACCTACAAATCTAACGTTAACCGCCTGGTCTTCGCTGGTTTGTGCTACGGCCTGGAAAATACCATTATCCGCATAGTTAGAGTATCTGATGGTCTCATAAACTCTATCTCCATCTTGCGTAGTCTGATTATCATCTTCAGCAGTTTTTACCTCCCCTGAAGTGATTTTAGTTTCCCCTATGGTAGCTATGATCTTGGAATGTTTTATTCCCTTGTTGGCATAGAAGTTTGACGTAAGAATGAAGTATCCCGTAGCCATTACGTCAGCTGTAAGGGTCCTTCTTTTAGGAGAGGCTTGATTCCAGTGTTTGTGGTAATACCAGCCAGTCTCCTCATCAAAGATGAATTTGTCTTTCAGGGCTAGTATATCTTCCTCGGTAAAGCTTAGATCGCCTTCCTCAGCTGATTCTGTTTCGGCTTCAGCTTCTGCAGGAGCAGCTCCACCTCCACAGGCAGTAAATGACAGGAAGAGTACCATGCTTAGCATGAACATCCATCCTCTCATCACAGAGTTGAGTGTTAAATTAGCTTTTTTCATATAGCGGTGTAGTTGTTTAGGAATATAATATCGGCTTCAATTACCGAAAACCATGTGGAAATTTCAACCAATAGGTCTTTTAACTTAAAAGCTTTGCTTATTCTTAAAGGCCCACTGACAAGGCAGATTCCCACTCTTTGGTACCCTGTAGAGAAGAAGGGGCTATAATGTCTGAGGGGGTTCCATAGTCCTCAACCAGAGGTTTGCTAAGCCATAAGGTGTCAGCCCAAACGCCCATTTTATAGCCTACATTCTTATACCTTCCTATTTCCTCAAACCCGTACTTCTTGTGGAAACGCTCACTTGGATCATTAGGCATGGTGATCCCTGCAAAGGCGGTATAAAAGCCTTGAAGTGTTAGGCAGGCAAATAGCGAATCATACAATGCTACAGCCAGCCCTTTTCCTCTGAAATTATCATGCAGGTAAACCGAGACCTCAGTGGACCACTGATAAGCATGCCTTTTCCGGTGAAGGCCTGCATAAGCGTATCCAGCTATATGCCTGTCGGCCTCATACACCAACCATGGGTGTGTTTTTTGGGTATCCGCCATTCTTTGCTGAAAGTCAGCAAGAGAAGGGACTTCTGACTCAAAGGAAGTTCTGCTGTTAAGTATAAAAGGGGCATAAATATCCAGTATGCGCTGGGCATCATCCATAGATGCATCACGTATGATGTTCATGTGTATGTGAAATTAAAGGACTCTTTCCATGACTGTTTCCGGTTTCAGCAACTCCCGAAAACCAAATTTCTGGTATAATCCATGGGCATCATTAGTCAGCAGCATCCATCTTCCGACTGCCTCTAACTCTGGATGTGACAGGATACACTTAATCAGCCACTTCCCTACCCCATTACCTTGTTCTGACTCATCTACATACACATCCGCCATATAAGCAAAGCGTGTAAAATCAGATATCACACGGGTATACCCTACCTGTACATTCTCCCGGTAAAGCCCAAAGGGTAAAGAATGCCTGGCAGCTCGGCGTACATTTTCCCTACTGATGCCAGGAGACCAGTATGACTGAGTCAAATAAGCATGGATCCGGTCAAACTGAAGTTTGCTGAAATCAGTAGAGAGTTCATATCCTTCCCAGCTGCAAGTGTATAGCTCCATATAAGAAGATTGCTTAGGCAGCTAAAGAAGCCTCAACTTCTTTGATTTTCGGGTGCATAACTTTGAACCAAAGTGGGGGAACCAGTGAAAGTAGCATCATACCCGGATAACCTGTAGGCATTTGCGGAGTATTATCAAAGTGTCTTAAAATCTGATACTTTCTACTAGCTATATAGTGATGGTCTGAATGTCTGGATAACTCAAACAGGAGTAGCCTTCCAATCACATGGTTTGAATTCCATGAATGATGCGGCATAGTACGTTCGTACTGGTCATTTTCCTTTTTCCTTCTGCTTAACCCATAATGCTCAATGTAGTTAACCGTCTCAAGTAACAAGATGCCTATGAGCGCAGTATTAAGGAAGATCAGCATGGTTTTGAGTCCGAAGACAAAGAAGATAAGTGCCAGAAAACCCAGCTGGAATAGCTGGTAACGGATCATTTCATTATGCAGGGAGAAAAAGGGAAGCTTTTTCCTGTTAAGTCTTTCAGCCTCTAACTTCCAGGCTGAGCGATAACTATCTATGATGGTCCTGAACCAAAAAGTGTATACCACTTCCCCATATCTTGCGGATGCAGGATCTTCTGGTGTGGAGACATTTTTATGATGACCTCTATTGTGCTCAATAAAGAAGTGCATATACATGGAAGACAGGAGGGCCAGTTTAGCCAACACTCGTTCATGAGATTTTCTTCTATGCCCAAGCTCGTGCCCTACATTTATGCCGTAAACCCCACACATTATACCCATGCCTGATATCAAGCCCGCTAGCTCGTATAATTCTAATGGTACATAGGTTACGATCCATAGAAAGTATCCCAGGAAAACATACTGTAATGGCACCATAAGGTATACCATCCAATCATAAATGGGGTCATCCATGATCAGGGCTTCTTCCGCCTTACT